>CABSMN010000253.1 GCA_902478765.1 uncultured Collinsella sp. | reverse complement strand
CACCGTGGTCAGGCGACGGTCGGGCACGATGTCGCCCAGGCTGTCATCAACACCCGCCACGCTCACGTCCTCGGGCACGCGCTTTCCGCGCGATTCGAGCCCGCGAATGCAGCCGTAGGCCATGGCGTCGTTGGAAGCATAAATGGCCGTACAGGTCGGATCGTCCGCTAGAGCCTGACCGGCAGCATATCCGCTCTGTGCCGTCCAATCGCCACGGACGAGTCGCGGCGGCTCAATACCATGTGCGCGCAGTGTCTCACGCCAGCCTTCCTCGCGCTGCATGCCCGAAAGCGAGCGCTCGGGGCATGAGATAAAGTGCACGGTCTTGTGCCCCTGCTCCAACAAGTACTCGACCACCTGGCGCGAGCAATCGAACTGGTCGTTATCGACCGTTGAACAGAGCGGGTGCTCCAGCATGGTAACGAGCACCGTCTGCATACCGGGCAGCGGCTCGAAGGTGCCAAAGTCCGCCGGCATGCGATTCATGATCACAACCATGCCATCCACCGGAAGTACGCTCATGCGCGACGATGCACTCTCGAGGGTATACGGATGCCCGTCTACTTTAGTGAGAGTGATGGCATAGCCGTGTTTGTCAGCCGCGGCGGCAAAGCCCTCCATGCGGTCGAGGTTGCCGGTGCCGGTAATGTTGAACATGGCGACGCCGACGGTCTTAAACTTGCCGCGACGCAGCGATCGACCGGCAAAATTGGGTCGATACCCCAGCTCGCGCATGGCGGCACGCACGCGCTCCTTGGTCTCGGGGCGCACGCTGGGCGAATCGTGCACGGTGCGCGAGACCGTCTGCTCCGAGACGCCCGCGAGACGCGCCACGTCCTTAACGGAAACCGATTTTTTAACAGCGGCCATAGGTCGATCTTTCTATGTCAACGATGCCATTGGCGGCACCCTACGCAGTCAAATGAACGCCTTAAAGTATATCCAACGCCTCCTCCGCCATACGCTTACCACCCAAAACCTACCGTTCACCGACAATCCCGCTTCCACGAACGGCTTTTGTCGCCCAAATGTTAACGTTGCCATTGTGCAAACACAGAGCCACCGGGCGGCTCAATCGTTTACGCATAAGGAATCGACGGTTCGCAGGCACAGGAACCACCGGTTCGCGTCTTTTTTGTGTCGCATAATGGCAACGTCAACATTTTGGCAACCGAACGCCAAAAGCTACCATCGTTGCTAACCCACCGACTCTTAGGAGCATTGCATGGAGCAACTCATCGCCATCATCGAAAAGGGCCAGCCCTTTTTCAACGCGATCGCCCGCAACAAGTACCTCAAGGCGATCCGCGACGGCTTTATCTCCGTCATCCCCATCATCATCTTCTCGTCCATCTTCTGCCTGGTAGCCTCGGTCCCCAACATCTGGGGTTTCTACTGGCCCGATGACATCAACAACGCCCTGTGGAAGTGCTACAACTACTCCATGGGCATCCTGGCCATCGCCTGCGCCGCCACCACGGCCAAGCACTTCGCCGACGCCCAGAACCGCGATCTACCCAAGAACAACCAGATCAACTTCATCTCGTGCATGTGCGCAGCCATCATCGGCTTCTTGCTCCTTTCGAGCGACACGATCGCCACGGACGCTGCCAGCGGCTTCAACACCACCTACCTTGGTTCCAAAGGCCTGTTGACCGCCTTTATCGCTGCGTTTGTGACCGGCATCATCTACAAGTTCTTCATCAAGCGCAACATCACCGTCAAGATGCCCGAGCAGGTTCCGCCCAACATCTCGCAGACCTTTAAGGACATCATCCCCTTCTCCGTCTGCATCACCGTCTTTTGGGTCTTTGACATCGTCTTCCGCGCTGCTTTTGGCTTCTGCTTTGCCCAGGGCGTCATCCAGGTGTTCCAGCCCCTGTTCACCGCTGCCGACGGCTACATCGGCCTCGCTGTGATCTACGGCGCCATGAGCCTCTTCTGGTTCGTGGGCGTCCACGGCCCCTCGATCGTCGAGCCCGCCATCGCCGCCGCTCTCGTTGCCAACATGACCGACAACCTGGCTGCGTTCCAGGCCGGCCAGCACGCTTCCGCTGTCCTGACCCAGGGTGCCCAGTACTTCGTCGTCTGCATGGGCGGCACCGGTGCCACGCTCGTCCTGGTCTTTATGTTCTGCTTCCTGGCCAAGTCTCAGGAGATGCGCGCCGTCGGTAAGGCAGCTATCGTCCCGGTCTGCTTCGCCGTCAACGAGCCGCTGCTGTTCGCCGCACCCATCGTGCTCAACCCCGTCTTCTTTGTCCCGTTTGTCTTTGCTCCGATCGCCAACATCTGGATCCTCAAGATCTTTATCGACTTCTTGGGCATGAACGGCTTTATGTACACCCTGCCCTGGACCGTCCCCGGCCCCATCGGCACCATCATGGGCCTGGGCTTCCAGCCGCTCGCTTTTGTGATGCTCGCCCTCATCCTGGTCGTCGACTTTGTCCTGTACTATCCGTTCTTCCGTGCCTATGACGCCCAGAAGTGCGCTGAGGAGGCCGAAATCTCCCAGGAGGAGCTCGCCGCCAAGAACGCCGAGAAGGCCGCCAAGCTCAACGATGCCTTCCAGGGCAAGGCCGATGCCAAGAGCGTTGCCGCCGGCGCCGCTACCGAGGCCGTGAAGGCTGACGCCCCCGCCGCTTCCGCAGCACCCGCTGCCGAGGCAACGACCGCTAGCGACCTCAACGGCAAGCGCGTGCTCGTGCTCTGCCAGGGTGGCGGAACCTCGGGCCTGCTCGCCAACGCGCTGGCCAAGGCTGCCAAGGAGCGCGGCATTAACCTCGAAACCGCTGCCGAGGCCTATGGCAACCACGTGGATATGCTCCCCGACTTTGACCCTGTCTCTTATACACATCTGACGCTGCCGACGAAG
>CABSMN010000252.1 GCA_902478765.1 uncultured Collinsella sp. | reverse complement strand
ATGTGTATAAGAGACAGTCCTTAAGCAGGTGCTCGAGCTTTTCGGTAACGTTTGCCAGAAGGTTCATGTCTGCGGCAAGGATAGCGTCGGCGAGCGGGTTGCCGTCGACGGCACGAACGAACTCAGCAAACCCCATGGGACGCATGGTGAGCTGGTCGATTTTACCGACGGGAAATGACTCGTTTTCGCGTCGAAGTGCGAGGCCCATATAGGAACCGGCAGCCACGATGTGGTATTCGGGTGCAAGCTCGTTGAAGTACTTGAGCGAGGTGATGCCGCGTGGCGCCTCCTGGATCTCGTCGAAAACGATGAGCGTGTCCGCCGGCGTTACGGTTTGGCCGCGCAAGAGTTCTATCTGAGAGATGATACGCTTGGGGTCGAGGTCCCCATCGAACAGCGAGCGTGCGCTCGGCTCGAGCATAAAGTCAAAACGAATGACGTTTTGATATTGCTGGCTTGCGAATTCGTTAAGAAGCCAAGTCTTACCTGTCTGGCGGGCCCCCTTAAGCAAGAGAGGTTTGCGATTCGCCCTTGATTTCCAAGCGATAAGTTCACTCATAAGCTGTCGCTGCATATTGCCTCCCAACCCTTTCGGATAGTATAAGGCCATTTGGGCGTTTCCATCGGAAAATGTGGGAGACAGCCGCGTTTTTCCATCGGAAAATGTGGGAGACAGCCACGTTTTTCCATCGGAAAATGTGGGAACACCAACCTAAGTTGCGGTGGAATAGTTCCTAAATGGGCTGGTAAACTGCCAAAACAGGAACTATTCCACCGCAACTCGCCATCTGTATCGGCGTCTAAAAGAAACGAGCCCGCATCCCTTGGGGACACGGGCTCGAAAGCTCCATATGGTAGGGGCGGTGGGACGTCCGCGCATTTGCTGCGCAAATACGCACCGGCTTCGGCCGCCTGTCGGCGCCCTCGCCGGCTCGCTTCGGACGCTGCGCGTCCGCTTAACGCTCGCCCCCTCGCGGGTTCGAGTCCCACCGGCATCTAAAAGAAGCGAGCCCGCATCCCTGAGGAACACGGGCTCGAAAGCTCCATATGGTAGGGGCGGTGGGACTCGAACCCACAATCCTTGCGGCGAGAGATTTTAAGTCTCCTGCGTATGCCAATTCCGCCACGCCCCCGTGAGACTAGAAGTCTAGCACAAGCCGTCCGTTACGCGTTGACGGCCATCGAGTGTTGGCCCGACTTCTCCAGGAACTCTTGGAACTTTGCCTCGTCGCCCTTGTTTTGATACTGCAGGGCCAGCAGGTACTCCAGTCGGCAGCGCTTGACCGGGTCGTCGCCGACATCCTCGAGCATGCGCTCCAGCTCGGGAATGTCGTTGTGGCGCTTGAGGATCATCGTGTCGTACATCAGCTGGCATTCGTGTGCGACTGCCTCGGCCTGACCGCCCTCAAAGCCCTTGATCTCGTGCAGCAACTCCTTGGCCTTTTTGCGGTCCTCCTGGCCAACGTAGTAGTTAAAAGCTTTGATTACCAGGTCGACGCGCTGCATCTTGGGCAGGTTGAGTCCCAGTAGCAGGTCGAACATCTCGTCGGTGCGCTTATGGTCCTCGCGCAGCAGATAGGAGTTCAGGCGCAGGTAGTCGCGGTTGTAGCGCGGGTACAGCATGCTGGTGAGTTTGCCGTCGAGCAAACGATCGAACTCGTCCCACTGCTTGGCGGCCATCAATTGCTGCAGGCGTTTAAACGTGGTGCGTTTTTTGACGCTAAAGAACACCGACACGGCGATGCAGATGATAACGACGGCGGTCCAGAGTGTGCGGGAATCGGGCATTTCAGAGTCCTTAGTCGCTCTTAAAGCGAGCGGTATGACAACACGTACTAGATGTATTATACGCAGCGTGCAAGCAAACTGGCATAAAAGCTCATCGAGGCTGAGTGCCATCGCTCGCTGCGGTACACTTACCTAAAGTAAACCATGAAGGGAGACATTACCTATGAAGAAGATCGTTTTGGCTTGCGGTGCTGGCGCTGCTACTTCCACACTCGTTGCCCAGAAGGTCGCCACCTTGCTCGACGCCAACGGTTACGCCGACAAGTACGAGATCGTGCAGTGCGCCATCTCCGAGGCCAAGGACTACTGCGACGAGGGCGCCGACCTGCTGATCGCCACCACCGTTGCCCCCGAAGGCCTCACCTGCCCGTACGTGAGCGGCGTGCCCTTCATGACCGGCATGAACCGCGTCGCTGCCGAGAAGGCCGTTCTCGACGTTATGGCTCAGTAGGCGCTGACTGTATGAGTGAGCAGAACGTCAACCCGGTCGAGCTCTTTGGCATGCGCGTTGCCCATGTGGGCATTAACGCCACCGACCCGGCAGACGCCCTGGAGATCGCGGAGCTGTTCTCGACGATGATGGGCCTGCCCGTCATCGAGACCCCGGTTTCGTACTTCAACGATTCGCTGGTCGAGATCATGAAGCAGAACGGTCGTGGCACCAAGGGCCACATCGGCTTTGCCGTTAACGACATCGATGCAGCTGAGAAGTGGTTTGCCGAGCGCGGGCTCGAGGTCAACGAAGAGTCGCGCGCGCTGCTGCCCGACGGTGGTACCAAGCTCGTGTACTTTAAGCGCGAGTTCGCCGGTTTCGCCGTGCACCTGTGCCGCGAGTAGCGCACAGGCTGCTATAGCTAACGAAAAATGGGGTAAGGCCACGTGGCCTTACCCCATTTTTAATGCCGAGAGGGTGACTGACGGGCTGCCGTAAAACGAAGGTGAATGCTTTTCCGCGAAGTGAACGAG
Source organism: uncultured Collinsella sp. (assembly GCA_902478765.1). Taxonomy (GTDB): domain Bacteria; phylum Actinomycetota; class Coriobacteriia; order Coriobacteriales; family Coriobacteriaceae; genus Collinsella. The sequence goes on along the minus strand of CABSMN010000252.1, from coordinate 127 downwards.
TGAAATCGGACCCCTGGAGCATCGACACTTTGGAGGCACCGTTTCCTGCGGTTTCGTAAGGTTTTTCCTGCGGTTTTGGCGTCAAAAAGTGTGGATGCTTCGGGGGTCCAAAATAGGTCGTTCACTT
>CABSMN010000251.1 GCA_902478765.1 uncultured Collinsella sp. | reverse complement strand
GATGTGTATAAGAGACAGGCGTGATCTATGACCCAGTGTCGCTGCTGCACCCCAGCGTCGTTGACGAAGCGCAGGAAATCACCGCGCGCATGCTCTATTTATGCGGCAGCAAGATCCGCGTGCTGCACGCCAAGGATTTTGAGGTCGTTGATAACGAGGACGAAGCCGGTTGGTGCGACGGTACGGGTTCGCGCCTGGTGTGTCATGGCGTGGGCGAGACGGGCCGCTATGACTTTGAGCCCGTAGTGGCCTGGGCGGCTGCCGCCTGCCCTGGGATTCCCTGCGTGGTCGAGAACGGTGTGCCGGCGACGGCGGCTGACTGCCTGGCGACACTCGAGCACATGTCCGCTCGCTGCGGGGCTTCGCATCGCGAGTTATAGCATTGGCTTTTGCTGTGTCGGCAGATTGAGATTACCTGTATGGGGGCGGCGGTGAAGGGTCTTTATCGTCGCCCCCATTGGATTGCATTAAAAAGGGGAGTTGCGTGGCTATCCACATTGTCGAAGAGGCGAATCGTTGCCTAGGTTGTAAAAGGGCGTTCTGTCAGATTAAGGGCTGCCCGGTTCAGACGCCTATTCCGCAGGTCATCGACCTGTTCAAACAGCGCCGTCTAGAAGAGGCGGGCGAGCTGCTGTTCCAGAACAATCCCATGAGCGCGGTCTGCTCCGTGGTGTGCAACCATTCGGGCCAGTGCGAGGGTGCTTGCATCCAGGGCCGCAAGGGCACACCCGTGCATTTCTCGAGCATCGAGAACTATATCTCGACAGCGTATTTGGATCGTAAGGAGTGGACGTCCGCGCCGTCGTGCGGCAAACAGGTTGCTGTGGTCGGTTCCGGTCCCGCCGGTATTACCGTGGCCATTAAGATGGCGCAGCTGGGTTGCGCCGTCACTGTTTTTGAGCAGCGGCCCGAGATCGGCGGCGTGCTGGAATACGGTATCCCCGAGTTCCGCCTGCCCCGTGCGCTCGTGCAAAAGTACCGTCATGTGATGTGCTCGCTTGGCGTGCGCGTGCGCCCCTCGACCACCATCGGTGGCGCGCTGCATATCGACGACCTGCTGCGCGACGGCTACGATGCGGTCTTTGTTGGTACCGGTACCTGGCGTGCCCGCAAACTGGGCATTCCCGGCGAGTCGCGCGGCAACGTGCTGTTTGGTATCGATTACCTGGTCGATCCCTCGAGCGTGGCGATCGGGCAGAACGTGGCGGTCATCGGTGCCGGTAATGTGGCCATGGATGTGGCCCGCACGGCGCTGCGTTCGGGTGCTCGCAAGGTCACTGTGTATGCACGCTCGCGCCATATCTCGGCCATCGACGACGAGGTCGAGCTGACCGAGCTTGACGGTGCCGAGATTGTGTGCGGCAAGGCGATCTGCGCCATCGACGATAACGGTCCGGTGTTCGAGACGGCTATCTTTGACGAGGACAACAACGTGGTGGGCTACGAGGAGGAGCTCGACCATGCGTCTGCCGACACAGTTGTGATTGCAGCTTCGCAGGTGCCCAAAGACAAGCTTGTGCTTACAACGGGCGGCCTAGAGACCGACCATCGTGGCCTGCTTTCGGTCGATGAGAACGGTATGACCACCGTGCCTGGCGTCTTTGCCGCCGGCGACGTGGTTAACGGCCCGCTGACGGTTGTTCACGCCGTAGCCGGCGCTAAGCTCGCCGTCGAAGGCATGACCAGCTACCTGGGTCTCTAACACATCCCATCCATCAGTTGCGGTGAAATACGGACTGTTTTGGCTGTCAAAAGCCTTATCTACTCCGTATTCCACCGCAACTTTTTTTGTGAGGATCGGGATTGAAAGTGGGGAGTGCGAGTGAGTGCGAATGCGGCGGATACTGATACGATAGGTACGTCAGCAACTGCCGCCGAGCGGCTCAAATGAAAGGAACCCTGTATGGAGTCATCCGCCTACCCGATGCTCTTTAGCCCGATCAAGGTCGGTACGACCGAGGTCAAGAACCGCGTCTTTATGCCGCCGGTGTCCACGAACCTGGCCGATCATGGCTATGTGACCGACGACTTGGTCGATCATTACCGTGCCCGTGCCAAGGGCGGCGTCGGCCTCATCATCACCGAGGTCGTGACGGTCGAGCCTACCTATACCTATCTGCCGGGTGACATGTGCTGCTACGACGACACGTTTATCCCTGGCTGGGAAAAGCTCGCCGCGGCCGTCCACGAGTATGGCTGCAAGATCATGCCGCAGCTCTTCCACCCCGCCTACATGGCCTTTAACATTCCGGGCACGCCGCGCCTGATCGCTCCGTCCTTCGTGGGACCGTCCTATGCCCGTGAGGCACCGCGTCCTATCACGGTCGACGAGATTCACGAGCTCACGCATCAGTTTGGCGACGCCGCTGTGCGTATGCAAAAGGCCGGTGTCGATGGCGTCGAGGTCCATGCGGCACACGCCCACGGCATGCTCGGCGGCTTTTTGACTCCGCTCTACAACAAGCGCACCGACGAGTACGGCGGCTCGCTCGACGCCCGCATGCGTTTCCTGCTCGAAGTCATCGCCGAGATTCGCGAGCGCTGCGGCAAGGACTTTATCATCGACGTTCGTATCTCGGGCGACGAGTACACCGATGGCGGCCTGACCCTCAACGACATGATCTACGTCTCGCGTCGCCTGGAGAAGGCCGGCGTCGACATGATTCATGTGTCGGGTGGTACCACCATCAAGCGCGGCTCCGCAATTCCCGCCGCCGGTACCCAGCAGGCCTCGCATGCCGCCTGCTCGCGTGAGATTAAGAAGCACGTCAACATTCCCGTCGCCACCGTTGGACGCATCAACGAGGCCTGGATCGCCGAGGAGCTGATCGAGGACGGCGCTGCCGACATCTGCATGATGGGCCGCGCCAATCTGTGCGATGCCGAGTTCTGCAACAAAGCCGCTG
>CABSMN010000250.1 GCA_902478765.1 uncultured Collinsella sp. | reverse complement strand
TACACTTCTAGCTTCGTCGGCAGCGTCAGATGTGTATAAGAGACAGGAATGCACCTGGTACATCCAGGACCGCGGCAATATCGCAAGCTACTCAAGCGTGGAGAGCGATAGCTCGTCAATTGAGGCCATCGCCACGGTGTTCCCGTTCATCTTCTTTATCGTCGCCGTGCTCATCAGCCTTACCACCGCCACACGTATGGTCGAGGAGGAGCGCACGCTCATTGGCCTGTACAAGGCGCTCGGCTATTCGCGCGGACGTATCCTGTCCAAATACGTGGACTATGCGCTGTGGGCTTGTCTGATCGGCGGCGTGCTCGGCAACATCATCGGCTTTGTGGGGCTGCCGCTGTTCCTGTTTACGGTGTTCGATGACATGTACTCTCTGCCCCAGATGCTGCTTTCGTACGACATCGTGTCGTCGCTCGTGTCGGTTGCGCTGTTTGCCGTGGGCGTGGTGGGCGCCACGATTATCGCCTGCCGCCACGAGATGGCCGAGACGCCGGCTTCGCTCATGCGCCCCAAGGCGCCGCGTGCCGGCTCGCGCATCTTGCTTGAACGCATCGGCTTTATCTGGCACCGCATGGGCTTTTTGAACAAGGTGGCAGCGCGTAACCTGTTCCGCTACAAAAAGCGTGCCCTTATGACCATCTTCGGTATCGCCGGCTGCACGGCGCTCGTGATCTGCGGCATGGGCATCCGCGATACGTCGGTGGCGCTTTCGCCCAAACAGTACGGGCATATCACGCGCTATGACCTGCTGGCGGTTGCCAATCCCGATGACTTTACGCAGACGTGCGCGGCGCTCGACGAGCGAAGTGCGGCCAAGGATTCCGACGTGACCGTGACTTCGACGCTGCCGATCATGACCGACAACGTCACTTTTACGTTTGGCGGCAAGAGCGAGACCGTACAGCTCATTGTGATTCCCGACGACCGCACGGGTGACTTGGGTGACTACGTGCGCCTGGAGGATGAGTCCAAAGAACCGCTCGCCTTGCGTGACGGGGACGTGTACTTGAGCAAGAGCTCGCAACTGGTGCTGGGGATTCAGCCGGGCGACACAGCACACGTCCAGGATCCGTCGCTCAACGTCGCCAAGGTCAAGGTTAGCGACATTTCGCTCAACTATCTGGGCAACACGCTCTATATGACGCAGAGCACCTATGAGCGCGCGTTCGACCGAAGCGCGCGTCTTAACGGCATCTTTGCGCTGCTTAAGGGCTCATCTTCTGACCAGATTGCGTTTAGCAAGAAGCTTAAGAGCGACGGTTGGCTCACCATCTCGAGCACGGCCGAGCATTGGGAAAATTATGAGGCGAACTTCACTATCATCAATTCCGTCGTAGTACTTGTGACCTTTATGGCGGCGTGCCTGTCGTTTGTGGTGGTGTTTACGCTGTCCAACACCAACATCTCCGAGCGCGAGCGCGAGCTGGCGACCATCAAGGTGCTGGGCTTCCGCCGTGGCGAGGTGCACCACTACGTCAACAAGGAGACGTTGATCCTCACGGCGATTGGCGCCGCGCTGGGCGTGCCGCTGGGTAGCCTGCTGGCCGAGAGCTTTACGTACATTCTGCAGATGCCGTCGCTCTACTTTGACGTTGAGGTCGAGCCGCTGAGTTATGTGCTCGCCGTAGTGCTTTCCTTTGTCTTTACGTTTATCGTCAACCTCGTCACCAACCGAACGCTCAACAAGATCGACATGGTCGGCGCCCTCAAGAGCGCCGAGTAACCTGTTCTCGGATTCGAGTTGTAGCGAGCTGCGACGTGCCACAGTCGCTTTATTGCATAAACCGCCCCGCCGAATGCATATTTCGGCGGGGCGGTTGCTATTTGTCCACAGGTACCCCTGGGGGCGGTGTACAAATTCCGGAGTATTCAGCATCCCGGAGCCCGCGGGCGCGCAAAACTGCGCTGAAAGCCCTGATTAAGAGTCCCCAGCGCCTCAAGAGCCGCTCATTTTCCACAGGATGCGGCCCATAGTGCCTGCCTTTCGTCCAAAATCCAGTATGCAGGCATCCTCGGCTGCTGAAAACTCCCAAAAATGCACGCCGCATCCTACCCTAGGCACCCGCAGCAAGAAGACGAATAACCTCGGCCTCCCCAGTTGCCGCAGGAGGCCCAGGGCTTACCTCCCAAATCTTTCCGCAGGACGGAAGGACCCCGCCGCGCGAAGCGCACGGCGGGGTCCTGACATGTCCGAGGACGATTTGGGAGGTAAGCCCTGGGCCTCCGATGAGAGCAGTTCCAGCCGAGGCTATTCGTCGCCGAAGCTGATGCCCAGCGCCTTGGCCTCGCGCACCAGATCGCTCTGGGGGTCGACATACTTGAGCTTGCCGGCGACCTCCTCGAGCGGAATGTGGCACATCTTGCCGTCGCGCAGGGCAATCATGTAGCCAAACTCGCCGCGCAGGCAGCCAAGCGCGGCCTCGACGCCGCACTGGGTCGCAAAGATGCGGTCCTGGGCGTCGGGCTGGCCACCGCGCTGCGTGTGACCGGGGATGGCGACGCGGGTCTCGCGACCGGTCTTGGCTTCGATCTCCTTGGCGATGTCGTACACGATTGACGGGCTCGTGCGCTCGGCGAGCTTCTTCTTGTACTCCTTCTTGGACAGTGCCGCGTCCTCTTTGGAGATGGCGCCCTCGGCGACGGCCACGATGGTAAAGCGGCTGCCGGTCTCCATGCGATGCTCAATGGTCTTGATGACGTTATCCATGTCGTAGGGAATCTCGGGAATCAAGATGACATCTGCGCCGCCCGCGACGCCGGCATACAGCGGGATCCAGCCAACCTTGTGGCCCATGATCTCGATAACGAACACGCGCCCGTGACTCGACGCGGTGGTGTGGATGTCGTCGATGCACTTGGTAGCGACGTCGATGGCGCTCGTAAAGCCAAACGTCAACTCGGTGCCCCAGGTGTCGT
>CABSMN010000249.1 GCA_902478765.1 uncultured Collinsella sp. | reverse complement strand
TGCAGCGTAGTCTCGTGGGCTCGGAGATGTGTATAAGAGACAGCGGCTAGCACGCCGCCCTGCGAGCAACCGCAGCCGGTAATCTTTGACATGAGCGGGCTGCCGCCGTGGGATTTGGCTACGGTCGTGCCGTCGGTAATCAGGTCGACTTCGCCCGAGACCACCACAGCGCCGCCAGTGTAGCGGGCGAGCGCCACGGCGGCATCACGGGCGGCGTCGACCGTGTCGGTGGTATCGACACCGCGTACGCGGCTCAGATCAGCCGCCTCGCCCTCAAGACCCCACAGGCCGGCGAGTGCGATGATCTCGGAGGCGTTGCCGCGCACGATGGCGGGCTTGTACTGCTTGAGCTCGTTTACCAGCTGGGTGCGCAGGCTACCGATACCCAGGCCCACCGGATCGAGCACCCAGGGCTTGCCGGCGTCGTGTGCCGCCTTGGCCGCGCGGGGAATCGTTTGCTCGTAGATGGGGAAGAGCGTGCCCATGTTGAGATAGATGGCGCCGCCGCCGGCAACGAGCGCCTCGCCCTCGTCGGGCAGATAGACCATGGCGGCCGAACCGCCCACGGCGAGCTGCGCGTTGGCGACAAAGTCAATCGTCACCGTGTTGGTGATGGAGCCAGCCATCGGATTGGTGGCTCGAATCTCCTCTACGGCCTTGACCATATGTTGCTTAAGCTGTTCCGAATCAATCACTGCACATGCCTCCTTGGCATAGAAAAGGGGCGCTGTGCATAGACAGCGCCCCTGCAAAGGCGGCATGCTCCCTACGCCAGCATTAACTGACAGGTTCAAAGGATTGGGCCCCATGCCCTCTCAGCCTTGTGGTTTGCACCGCCGGCACTCCCGCATCGAATCTGTTGTTCCCTATACTAGCGCACCTGCCAAAAAGGGACAGGTTTATTTTGGCAGGTCGTTACAATAGGTAGGACCGATACGAATGGGGGCCTTATGATCAAACTTGTGCTGACCGATATGGACGATACGCTGATTCCAGCCGGGCATGACGGCGCCAGTGACTACGCCATTGAGGGTATTCATGCCATGCAGGCGGCGGGTCTGCACTTTGGCCCGGTTTCGGGTCGCCAGCCGTCCGCGATGGGCTGGATGTTCAAAAATCGTTCCGAGTGCTTTTCGACCGGTGCGTTCTGCAACGGCCAAGTCATGTTTGTCGACGGTCAGGCGGTCGCTTCGCGCGCGACCGACAACGATGCCCTGATGCGTCTGGCCGATTACCTCGAGCAAGAGACCGACGATACCTATTTGAAGGTCTACCGTCTGGGTGATGACTTTTGGGACAACGACGCCTATTGCGTGACAAGCGATCCCGAGCGTGTGCGTCACGCCATGGAGTCAGGCGGCAACGCGTGGCTCAAGGGCGAAGAGGCTCCCTGTCGCCCTGTCGTTGACGATGCCCCGGTATACAAGGCGAATATCTGGAGTGCCCGTTCGCGCGAGGAGCTCGCCGAGCTGCGCGAGCGTGTTGCCGCCGAGGTGCCGGAGCTCTCGCTCGTGTTTCCCAACAACCGCGTGCGCCTGTTCGACGTTCTTCCGACCGGCTGGGACAAGGGCTGTGCTGCGCTGGAGCTGGCGCACACTTTGGGCCTGACGCCCGACGAGGTGGCCGTATTCGGCGATTCCGATAACGATTTGCCCATGATCGATGCCGTTCCCAATTCCGTTGCAGTCGCCAATGCCAACGAGGCCGTCACGGCTGCCGCGCGCTGGCATATCGGCGCTGCGGCAGATGATGCGGTTGCCGGGGCTCTGCATCAGATTGCCGCCTGCGCCGCGACGGGGGAGATGCCGTCGTTTATGCGTCAGATGGACGCGACGGGTTTCGACGTCACGAACGTCTAGGGAGAAAGCCATGAAGCTCCAGCAGCTCAGATATGTCGTCAAAGTTGCCGAATGCGGCAGCATCACCGAGGCCTCGCGCCGACTCTTTGTGTCGCAGCCTTCGATTACCGCGTCGATCCGCGATCTCGAAAACGAGATGGGTGTGCATATCTTTGAGCGCACCAACAAGGGTGTCATTGTGTCCGAGGAGGGCGAGACCTTCTTGGGCTACGCGCGCCAGGTGCTCGACCAGGCCGACCTGCTCGAGGGCAAGTACAAGGGCGCATCCGAGCAGGTGCCGCACTTTAGTGTGAGCTGCCAGCACTATTCCTTTGCCGTTAATGCGTTTGTCGATGTGATCCGTGAGTTCGATGCTGCGCGCTATGACTTTACCCTGCGCGAGGAACAGACCCACGAGATTATCGAGGACGTCGCGCATATGAAAAGCGAGCTCGGCATCCTGTATCTGTCGGAGCACAATCGCGAGGTCATCGAGCGCATGCTGGCGGCCAACGAGCTCGTATTCGAAGGGCTCTTCTGCGCCACGCCGCATGTCTTTGTATGCGCCGACCATCCACTGGCGGACCGTTCCAGCGTGACGCTCGAGGATCTGGAAAACTACCCGTTCCTGTCCTACGAGCAGGGCAGCTACAACTCGTTTTATTATTCCGAGGAGCTGACCTCGACGTTTGAGCGCCGCAAGAATATCCGCGTGCGCGACCGTGCGACGCTGTTCAACCTGGCCATGGGACTCAACGGCTACACGGTGTGTTCGGGCGTGATCAGCCACGAACTCAACGGTCCCGGCATCATTTCGATTCCGCTCGATGTAGACGAGTACATGGAGATCGGCATCATCACGCGCAAAAATACGACGCTCACGCGCTACGGCCAAGCCTATATCGACGCGATCCGTCAGCATATCTAGGCTGCTGTGCTCCGCGCGGGTCAAATTTCTTTATGGCAGTTCAGTTTGATATAGGAAACATCTATATCAAACTGTTATAAACGTATATTTTACGATGGCCATATGAGCGCTCATACTCTGTCCCAGTAAAGCAACCAATGCAAAGGGAGATATCTATGAGCAC
>CABSMN010000248.1 GCA_902478765.1 uncultured Collinsella sp. | reverse complement strand
AACCACGTGCGCCGCGAGTGCCCCGCCCCCACCGACAAGATCATCCTGCTGGGCGGCCGTACCGGCCGTGACGGCATCGGTGGCGCCACCGGTTCCTCCAAGACCCAGAACACCGAGTCCATCGAGACCTCGGGTGCCGAGGTCCAGAAGGGCAACGCCCCGGTCGAGCGCAAGCTGCAGCGTCTGTTCCGCCGCGGCGACGCCTGCCGTCTGATCAAGCGCTGCAACGACTTTGGCGCCGGCGGCGTCTCGGTCGCCGTGGGCGAGCTTGCCGACGGCCTGTATGTCGACCTGGACACCGTGACCAAGAAGTACGACGGTCTGGACGGCACCGAGCTCGCCATCTCCGAGTCCCAGGAGCGCATGGCTTGTGCCGTCGCCGACGGCGACGTCGAGGAGTTCATGGGCTATGCCGCCGAGGAGAACCTCGAGGCGACCGTTATCGCCGAGGTTACCGCCGAGCCGCGCATGCGCATGGCTTGGAACGGTGTCGCCATCGTCGACCTGTCCCGCGAGTTCCTCAACTCCAACGGTGCGCCCAAGCACCAGGTCGCCCATGTGTGCGCCCGCAGCGTGTGGCAGCCCAGCTGGGCCGGCACCACGCTTGCCGAGCGCATGACCTCGCTCGTCACCGACCTCAACGTCGCCTCCAACAAGGGCCTTTCCGAGCGCTTCGACTCCACCATCGGCGCCGCGACCGTGCTCATGCCCTTTGGCGGCAAGACGCAGCTCACCCCGAGCTCGGCCATGGTCGCCAAGTTCCCCGTGGACGGCGAGACCACCACGGCGAGCGCCATGGCTTGGGGCTTCAACCCCTACCTGATGGAAGCCGACCAGTTTGCGGGCGCCTACCTGTCCGTGGTCGAGTCCATCGCCAAGCTCGTGGCCGCCGGCTTTGAGCACAAGCGCGCCTATCTCTCCTTCCAGGAGTACTTCGAGCGCCTGCGCACCGAGGCCGAGCGCTGGGGCAAGCCCATGGCAGCAGTACTCGGCGCCCTCATGGCCCAGGTCGACCTGGGCGCCGGTGCCATCGGCGGCAAGGATTCCATGAGCGGCTCGTTTGAGGACGAGGCCGGCGAGCTCAACGTTCCGCCGACCCTGATCAGCTTCGCCGTTACCGTGGGCAAGGCCGCTCGTGCCGTCTCCCCCGAGTTCAAGGGCCTCACGCACCGCGTCGTCCGCATCGCTCCCGCCACCTACGGCGAGGACTACCGCCCCGACGCCCAGCAGCTGCTCGCCGCGTTTGACGCCGTCGAGGCGCTCACTGCTACCGGCGACGCCCTGGCCGTCTCCACGCCCGGCTACGGCTGCGGCGCCGAGAGCCTCTTTAAGATGTGCGTCGGCAACCAGATCGGTATCGAGCTTGCCGAGGACGTGGACGTGGAGAGCCTCTTCACCCCGCTCTACGGCAGCTTTATCGTCGAGCTCGCCGAGGACGCCGAGCTGCCCGAGGTCGCCGACGGCGTTGTCGTCGAGCCCCTGGGCACTACCGTCGAGGGCTATGTCATCGACACCGGCTCCGAGGTCATCGAGCTCGCCGAGCTCCAGGAGGCCTGGGAGAGCGGTATCGAGGGCGTCTTTGCCTACCGCAGCGCCGGCGAGACCGCCGAGGTCGAGACCATCGACTTCCGCGCCAAGGATATCCATGTGTACGGTGGCGCCAAGATCGCCCGCCCGCGCGTGGTCATCCCCGTGTTCCCCGGCAACAACTGCGAGTACGACAGCGCCCGTGCCTTCCGCGCCGCCGGTGCCGAGGCCGACACCTTCGTGATCAACAACCTCACGCCCGAGGCCGTCGCCGAGAGCACCCACGAGCTTGCCCGCCGCATCCGTGCAAGCCAGATTGTCATGATCCCCGGCGGCTTCTCGGGCGGCGACGAGCCCGACGGCTCCGCCAAGTTCATCACGGCGTTCTTCCGCGCTCCCGAGGTCACCGAGGCAGTCCGCGACCTGCTCAAGGCCCGCGACGGCCTGATGTTGGGCATCTGCAACGGCTTCCAGGCTCTGGTCAAGCTCGGCCTGGTGCCCTACGGCGACATCGTCGACGCCACGCCCGATGCGCCCACGTTGACGTTCAACACCATCGGTCGCCACCAGAGCCGTCTGGTGCGCACCCGCATCTCGTCCAACCTGTCCCCGTGGCTGTCGCAGTGCAGCCTGGACGACCCCTACACCGTCGCCATCAGCCACGGCGAGGGCCGCTTTGTCGCCAATGACGAAGTGCTCGCCCAGCTGATCGCCAACGGCCAGGTCGCCACGCAGTACGTGGGCGAGAACGGCAAGCCCAGCATGGATCTTTCCGTCAACCCCAACGGCTCCGCACTCGCCATCGAGGGCATCACGAGCCCCGACGGCCGCGTCCTGGGCAAGATGGGCCATGCCGAGCGTCGCGGCGACAACCTGTACCGCAACGTGCCCGAGCATGTCCCCGGCGACAAGTTCATGCCGATCTTTGAGAGCGGCGTAGCCTACTTCGCTTAAACCTTTCCCATCGGGTACAATCCCCTCGGGTAACAACACCCGCCACCGACACATCCGGTGGCGGGTTCTTTTTTGCTTCGCGCATGCAGGAAGGACATCATGGAAAGCCGCAAGCCGTATCTCGCCACCCTGCCCGGACTCATCCTGGGCTGCCTCGTCTGCTGCGCGCTCTGGGGATCGGCTTTTCCCTGCATCAAGATCGGCTACGGCCTCTTTGGCATTCCCGCACACGACAGCGCCTCGCAGCTGCTCTTCGCGGGTCTGCGCTTCACCCTTGCCGGCATGCTGGTCATTGTTGGCATGAGCGTGGCCCAGCGCCGTCCGCTCGTTCCGCAAGTGCGCGATATCAAGCCCATCTGCATCTTGTCGCTCTTCCAGACCATCGGGCAGTACTTCTTTTTCTACCTGGGACTCTCGCGCGCCAGCGCCATGTCGAGTTCCTGTCTCTTATA
>CABSMN010000247.1 GCA_902478765.1 uncultured Collinsella sp. | reverse complement strand
GGAACGGCCTATCCGCTCAATGTGTTCGGCTGAGATCGGAAATCAACCTCAACATTACAAACGTACTACATCCTGCATAAACGAGCGCGAAATCTTTCTTGGCGTACGCGTGTAATACACTTATCTTTATAGCTACCCAAGAATAATCCTAACCAGCCCAAACCCCTGCAATACACCCGTAATGCAGGGCCTATGCTCAAGTTTACCCCCTGCAACTGCGTATATTTAACCTGTATACCGTTGGAGATATTCTACCGAGTGCCTGTTTCGCCGCATGCTCTCGATACGCCGATGCCGGACCACGGGCGGTTCGGGGCAACGTCGACAGGGTCTCTCCGGCATGGGATTCAGGAGGGAGTGAACAACATGGGCAATAAACGAGTCGTAGCCGATTCATCGCGCTGCATTGGGTGCCAAACCTGCATGGCAGCGTGTATCGAGGCACACGACATCCCCGGCAACATTGCCGCGCCGCGTCTGCGCGTGACGCGCACCTACGAGATCTCCGCACCGGTGGCTTGCCATCACTGCGAGGATGCCCCGTGCGCTAAGGCCTGCCCCACGGGCGCCTTGTTCTTTGATCCAAAGAACCATCGCATCGGCGTCAACGAGGACAACTGCATCGGCTGCAAGAGCTGCGTCATGGCCTGCCCCTTTGGCGCCGTGAGCGTGGCGACCACGCAGGTCCCCGTCTTGATGGGCGACGTGCGCGTGGGTTCGCAGACTAAGAGCTTCGTGCTCAAGTGCGACCTGTGCGTGGACCGTCCCGGCGGTCCGGCGTGTGCCGAGGCGTGCCCGACTAAGGGCCTCACCCTGGTAGACGAGGAGCGCCTGGCGGAACTGACCGCCGAGCGTGCCCGCGCCACCATCGAAAACGAGGCGTAGGCGGGCGGCCATACAGGCCCGACGATTGTCAAATACGTACCGATTAATCGGTAGCAGAGAAAGGAAGGAGGGTGTCATGGAGAAGCATAAAGTGATCTGCCCGTACTGCGGTGCCGGTTGCCAGTTTAACCTCTTGGTCCAAAACGGCCAGGTCGTGGGTACCGAACCGCTCAACGGCATCACCAATCAGGGCGAGCTGTGCCTTAAGGGCATGAGCGGCTACGACTTCATCAACGACACCAAGATCTTGACTCCTCGCGTACTGCACCCGATGATCCGCCGCACCAAGGGCGCGGATCTTGAGCGCGTAAGCTGGGACGAGGCACTGGATTTCACCGCATCTAAGATGCAGGCCATAATTGACGAATATGGTCCTAACGCTGTCATGACCACCGGCTCTTCGCGAGGCGGCGGCAATGAGGCGAACTACGTCATGCAGAAGTTTACGCGTGCGTGCATTGGCACCCACAGCGTGGACAACTGCGCTCGTACTTGACACGGCCCTACTGTCCTCGGTCTGATGGACACGGTTGGTTCAGGTTGCATGTCATGCTCCATCCCCGGTATGGAGGATGCGGGCTGCATTTTCCTCTTCGGCTATAACCCTGCCGATTCGCACCCCATCGTCGCAAGGCGTATCGTGCGAGCCAAAGAAAAGGGTTGCAAGATCATCGTCGCCGACCCGCGCCATATCGAAACCGCGCGTATCGCCGATATCTACCTTCCGATCAAGAACGGTTGCAATGTCGCGTTCCTCAACGCCTTTGCCAACTGTCTGGTCAACGATGGCCTCTACGACAAGGAATTCGTCGCCGAGCACACGAACGGCTTTGACGAGTGGTGGGAGACCATCAAGAACTACACTCCCGAATCCGTACAGGACATCACGGGTGTCGATCCCGCGCTGATCCACCAAGCTGCCGAGATGTACGCCACGGCGAAGCCTTCTGCCATCATTGGCTGGGGCATGGGCGTATGCCAGCAGAAGCAGAACCTGAAGACGGTGCACACCATCGCCTCCATCGCCTGCGTTGCCGGCCAGATCGGCAAACCCAATTCCGGCCTCGCGCCCGTGCGCGGTCAGAACAACGTCCAGGGCTCCTGCGATATGGGCATGCTGCCCAACCTGTACCCTGGCTACCAGAAAGTCACCGACCCGGCAGCGCGTGCCAAGTTTGCCAAGGCTTGGGGCGTGCCCGAGGAAAAGCTCCCGCTCGAGGAGGGCTACAAGCTCACCGACCTGGGCCACCTGGTCGACGAGGGCAAGGTGCACTGCTTCTACAACTACGGCGAAGACCCGGTGCAGACCGAGCCCGATTCGGCCGGTATGCGCAAGACGCTCTCCGAGCTGGACCTGTTCATCTGCCAGGACATCTTTATGACGCAGACGACCATGCTCGCCGACGTCATCCTGCCTGCCACCTCTTGGGGCGAGCACGAGGGTGTCTTTACCGCATCCGACCGTAGCTTCCAGCACTTTGACGCGGCCGTTCCGCCCAAGGGCGAGTGCCGTCACGACTGGGAGATCTTCGCGGACCTGTCCACGCGCATGGGCTACCCCATGCACTACGACAACACCGAGCAGATCTGGAACGAGTGCATTAGCCTGTGCCCCAACTTTGTGGGCGCAACCTACGAGAAGATGGCTCCCGAGGGCGGCTACGCCCAGTGGCCGGTCAAGAGCACCGATGTGAACGACCACGGCACGGCCGACATGTTCGCTGGTGGCAAGTTCACCACCAAGGACGGCCGCGCCAACCTGATGGCACACGACTGGGAGGCGCCCTCCGAGCTTCCCGACGATGAGTACCCGCTCATCCTGTGCACCGTCCGCGAGGTCGGCCACTACAGCTGCCGCTCGATGACCGGCAACTGCAAGACGCTGGCACTGCTTGCCGACGAGCCCGGCTTTGTCCGCATGAATCCCGCGGACGCCCAGGCACGCGGCATCAAGAATGGCGACATCGTCTCGATCCACAGCCGCCGCGGCCAGGTATACAGCCGCGCCGACGTGAGCGACCGCATCAACAAGGGCACGGTCTATATGACCT
>CABSMN010000246.1 GCA_902478765.1 uncultured Collinsella sp. | reverse complement strand
GCGAAACTCGCCCAGCTCATAGGCACCGTCACCACCGGTAATGTCGCCCGTTACAGGCATGTAGCCAGCAGCGTATACGTTGCCGCGGTCCCAACGACCACCCTCGAGCCCCTGGGGCGAGAAGGACAGCCACCTCGCCGGCACACCACCATCGGCCTCAAGCTCAAGATATCCCGGGCACTCCCACATAAAGCCGAAACGCTCGGGCGTAGACACACGGCTCTCGAGCTGCCAGCTCAGCATGTCGGCCGAGCCATACACCAGGATCTCGCCCACATCGCGCCCGGCACCCTCACCGTGCATCGCACAAAAACGGCTCTCAACATGCGGCCCATCCACGCGACGACGCGCGCCCAACACCATGTGGTAACGCCCATCATCATCGTGCCACACCTTGGGGTCGCGCACGTGGCAGGTCAAATCCTCGGGATAATCCTCGGAAGCCAGCACCACGCGCTTTTGGCTGAACTCCTGACCGGCAAGGCCATCAACGCTCTCGACATAAACGGTATCGGCGCGGCGGCCGGTATTGACGTAGTCGTACGTACCGTCAGCATCGGAAAGCTTAACGTTGCCCGTATAGAGCACGCGAATGCGACCGTCTTCGGCAAGCGCGGAGCCCGAATACACACCATGGCAATCGAACGGCTCGTCGGGCAGCAGTGGGGCGCCAACGTAATCCCATGTCATAAGATCGCGACTCGTCGCATGGCCCCAGACCTTAACGCCGCCCTCGACATCAAACGGCGCATACTGAAAATAGGCATGGAACACGCCGCCTGCCTGGCAAAGACCGTTGGGGTCGTTGAGCCAGCCCGCCGGCGGCATAATATGGAAGCGCTGGCCATACGCGCCATGACCGCACTCAGAGGCGGCGGCGTCAACAGCGGCGACCAGCTTTGCAAGATCGCGACCAAGGGCATTAGACATATCAAAGTCCTAACTGATCGAAAGTTACAAGGCGCCAGATGCGGGAAACACCCGCGAGCATACAGCCCGCGGGCATTCCCTCAATCAAAAGCTCTTAGGCCTGCTCGGAAGCCTTGGGCTCGTCCTTGTACAGGACAAACGAAACGCCAAAGGAAACCAGCGCGGCGACCGCAAACATGATCGCGTACTGCACGGGCTGGGCCAGGCACAGCAGGATACCGAAGATGCCGGTAACGCCGGTGCCGGAAGCGGCAAGCGAGGTGAGCGCGCAAACCAGGGCACCGCAACCGCCGCCGATGCAGCCGGCGATGAAGGGCTTAAAGAAACGCAGGTTCACGCCGAAGATGGCAGGCTCGGTAATACCCATGAAGGCGGACAGAGCCGAAGGAAGCGCCAGGCCCTTGATCTTGGCATCGCGGGTCTTAAAAGCAACGGCGAGCGCGGCGCCGCCCTGGGCGATGTTTGCAGCGCTGGCGATGGGCAGCCAATAGGTCACGCCGTACTGGGCGAGCTGGCCCAGGTCGATGGCGGTGTACATCTGGTGGATACCGGTAACGACCGTGGGGGCATAGAAGAGGCCGACGATAAAGGAACCGATGCCGAAGGGCAGGGTCAGCAGGGTCTGGATCAGACCGAGGATGGCGTTCTCGGCCCACACGAAGATGGGGCCGACGGCAACGAGCGTCACGAGCACGGTCACGAACACCGAGACGAGCGGGGTCACAAAGAGGTCGAACATCTCGGGAACGATCTTGTGCAGGCGCTTCTCGAGGAAGGCGAGAATGGCGCAGGCGATAACGATGGGAATCACATGGCCCTGATAGCCGACCCACTCAAAGCTGTACACGCCGGGAATGACGGTGACCATGGCCTGCACGCCCTCGGAGGCAACCGTGTAGGCGCTCTGCAGCGAGGAGTTGATGAACGCACCGCCGACGACGGCACCCAGGTACGGGTTGGCGCCAAAGGCCTTAGCCGCGGAGTAGCCGATTAGGATCTGCAGAATGCCAAAGGACGTTCCCGAGACCAGGTCGGCAATCTTGTAGATAAAGTTATTGGTGTCGAGCCCGATAAAGCCGTTGGAGGCCATAAAGTTGAGGGCGCTCATAATGCCCAGCAGCAGGCCTGAAGCCACGATGGCGGGGATGATGGGGACAAAGACGTCGCCGAGCACCTTAATTGCTCGCATAAAGATGTTCTGCTGCTGCGCCGCGGCCTCCTTGACCTCGGCCTTGGTGGCAGCCTCGACGCCGCTGAGCGCAATGAACTCGTCGTAGACCTTATTGACGGTGCCAGTGCCAAAAATAATCTGGAGCTGGCCCTGGGCCTCAAAGACGCCCTTAGCGCCGTCGATATTCTCGAGGGCCTCCTTGTCAACCTTGGCGTTATCGGCAATCACCAGGCGCAGACGCGTGGCGCAGTGTGCGGCCGAAACAACGTTGTCGGCGCCACCGATGTTGTCGAGCACCTCTTGGGCTGATTTGCGGTAGTCCATGACTTCCCTTTCCTCCAACGGGCGCATGTGCACCCGGCCATCTTTGACACTTAAACTGTAATCGTTTTCAGTTTCAAATGTCTGCAATCGTTTTCATAGTAGGATGAACGGTAGGAAAAAGCCGGCGAAAGGTAGTTTTGAGGCAAAAGCAGGCGACTCAGAGGCAGACAGACATGCCCAAGACCTAGACATTCATAAGCTGATGACCGAGCTTGAGTGTCTTGAGACCGCTCTCCCCCTCCACGCCATCGAGCGTGTTGAGCAACATGTTGGTCGCCTCGACGCCACTGGTCAGGTAGCCATAGTGCACGGTGGGAATGCCGCCCGTCAGCGCGCGCAAAAACGCGTTATCGCCAAAACCGCTTACGCGGTGTATGCCCTCGCCCATGCCTCGAACCTCATCGATGGCGCGCAGCGCGCCCGCCGCCATGGTGTCGGTCGCGCAGGCGATAAACGAAACATCCGGAGCGACGGAAAGCAGTTCACGCGCCGCACCATAGCCCGAGTCGAGCGTA
>CABSMN010000245.1 GCA_902478765.1 uncultured Collinsella sp. | reverse complement strand
TGGGCTCGGAGATGTGTATAAGAGACAGCTTCCGCGCCGGCGCACCCGAGGACATATTCACGCGCGAGACAATTGGCGAGCTCTACGGCCTTCAACATGGCACCTTCAACGAGCGCTTCGGCAGCGTGGAAATTGGGCGCCCACACGGCGATGCGCACACGTTCGTCATCGCCGGCGCAGGTACGGGATCGGCTGTGTTTCGCCAACTCATTCGACAGGGCAAGGCGTTCTACGCGGGCGTTCTGCACGAAGGGGACATCGACTGCGAGCTCGCGCGCGACCTGGCGACGGAATGCGTGGCCGAGCGCGCCTTCGAGCCGATCGGGGATAAAACCATAGCCCGCGCCAAAGAGTTCCTCGTCCACTGCGCGCTCCTTATCGTGTGCCCCGCCGCCTTCGGCACCATAAACGCCCGCAACGCAGAGCTCGTCGAGTTCGCACGCTCGCATGGTATCGAGGTCATGCGAGCATGCGAAGGCGCATCGGAGGATTCCCAATTGGAGTGGGAAGGATAAACTGGACTTTCATTTAAGGATCCTCAGGCTACAGCTCCTACGCCGGCAAGATGTCCAAGGCGCCAGAGAACCTCGTGAACAGGAATTTTCACGCCGACGAGCCCAACTAGGCCTAATCCAAGCGAGATTCCAGACTCGACAGACCGTTGAGAGTCAGGTCGTTGGCGACCTCAGAGACGCGCTCGATAGGAACCGAGCCGTCGGACAGTACCCACGTGCGATAGATACCGATAATACCCGACAGCAAAAACGCCAGATAATAGTCGAACATCTCGTCCTTGAGACCTTGGGGCAGCAGATCGCGCTCGGCAATCTCGTGCTCGAGCGGCGCACGAAGACGAGCCATAAAATCATCGAGCGGAATGTTCTCGATCAGCTGACGATTGAGCACCAAGTTGTTGCACAGTGCCTCGTTAACGGTTTTAAAGAAGGTCGCCGCCGCGCCAAGAGCGCGCTCATTGGTGTCGCCGTCCATGGAAGCAAGCGTTTTCTCGACCGAGTCGACAATCATCTCCACCACATCGACGGCAATGGCATCAAGCAGGCCGTCAACCGTACCAAAGTGAACGTAAAAGGTCTTGCGGTCGACATTGGCCTCGCGCGCGATGGCACTCACCGTAATGTCTGCCAGCGGCTTTTCCATGAGCAGGCGCTCGAAAGCCGAAAGGATGGCATTACGGCTGCGAACGATGCGACGATCAAGACGCGGTTTGCTGGTTGCCATGGGCGTGTCCCTTCGATATGCGAGCGTTCATCAACAGATGAGAGATAATCTACGTAAGAGGATTATCCCCCATACAGCACAAATATGCCTCGCATCATGAAGAACGCACGACTGCCCTACTGCGACTTAGGGTGCTTCTTCTTATTGAGTGCCGACGGAGATACGCGAATACCATCGCCTGTCTGGCGCACATAGGCTTTATGAGCCGGCTTAGCGGTCCCAGAAGCCTTCTGAGCCTGCTTCTTGGGATCAACAGTAACAGCATTCGCGGGGTGCGGCTTAGTGGGCGTAGAGGGCGTCTGAGGCGTGCGGCCGAGCTTGCGCATCACGCGATCCCAGCGCGCATGGATGCTCTCGTTGTGGGCGCTCTTAAGGCCCAGCAGGGGCGCAGCCAAAATGGTCGGCGCAATAAACGTAATGAGGCGCCACAGCAGATAGCCAGCGGTCGAAGCCGACCCAAAGAAATGACCCAAGAACAATGCAAAGCCGCCCTCAGCGCCACCAGTTCCACCGGGCAGGGGGACCGCAGAGCTCAGCAGCTGGACAAAGGCGCTCGCGGCCATGACCGAGAAAAAGTCGACCTCGTGGTGGCCAAAGGCAAGCATCAGGAAATACGGAACCAGATAGAAAAACGCGAGCTGCAGCATGGTGATAAACACGGTGAGCAGCATGGAAGAAAAATGTCCGGCCGAAAGCTTGAACTTCTCGGAGAAGGAGTAGATCTCGCCATCGACAAACGTGCGCCATCCCTCGATCTTAGTGGCCGAGACACCAATGCGCTCAAGCCAATTGATGATGCAATGGGCGACGCGCGTGACGGTCTTAGGCATGAGCGCGACGGCGAAGATGCCCAGCAAGATGCAGCAGTGCCCACCAAAGCTAAAGACACACAGCAGCGTCATGTCGCCATAGCGCTCGGCAAAAAACGGCATGCGAGCAAGCAGGAGGATAGCGCCCCAGGCAACGAGGCCAAACTGATACACGATAAAGCGCGTGAACTGCGTGGCGCCAGCCTCGCCGACATTTTGGCCCGCCTTGGTCAGGCGGTAGATCTGGGCGGGAGTCGAGCCCATCATCATGGGCGTCAGGTTGCCAAAGAAGATGCCGCTCGCCTCGACCGAAATCAGGTCGCGGATGCCGACGGGTGAATTTGGGTCGAGCCAAACGGCAATCGCGTACGCCACGATACCAAAGAAGAGGTACAAGAACATGCAGAAGCATGCAGCAATGAGCCATGGCGCCTGGACGCTCGACATAGCGGCCCAGAACTGCCCCATCTGCCCGGTTACCACCAGATAGACGATATAACCCACCAGCACGACGCCGATAAAGATGGCGCCGCGGCGTGCGCTCTTATTGTCATCTCCGCCCGAGGCCTCAACCTCGACCTGGGGCTTAGACGTATGCTGAGAGGACTCCGTCATGAGACTCCTTCTAACCGTCAAAATATCTTGGATATTGTACCCGTAAGGGCCATAGGCAGAACGCAAAGCTCTGGTTCAAACGGGAATTGCAGACGGTTGTATGAAAATAAAAACCCGACCTTCCATGGGAAGACCGGGTATCAGATGCGTGGTAGCCCGTACCAGATTCGAACTGGTGATCTCCGCCTTGAGAGGGCGGCGTCCTAAACCGCTAGACGAACGGGCCATAAGCCTCAGCAGAAAAGAAGTGGTAGCCCGTACCAGATTCGAACTGGTGATCTCCGCCTTGAGAGGGCGGCGTC
>CABSMN010000244.1 GCA_902478765.1 uncultured Collinsella sp. | reverse complement strand
AGCCCCGCACTGCCCGCGTTCTCGAGGTCGGCTGGGGCAGGCACAGCGGCATCCTGAGCTGAAACCGTCTCCTGGTCGGCGCCCTCGATGGCGATGTCGTATTCGTCGAGCTCGGGCTCGGCGGCTTTTGCGGCTTCGGCTTCTGCTGCTTGCGCGGCGGCTTCCTCGGCCTCGCGATCGGCAAGCTCCTCGGCATAGGCGCGGCTACCGAGCACGTCGCTACCCAGCGCAGCCTCATCGGCGGCCGTCAGGTTGGCAGCACGGCGCTCGGCGGTCGCGCGTTCGTCGGCCAGCGCCGCCTCAGCTTTGCGGGCCTGCTCGACCTCATCGTTCCAAGGCAGCTCAACACGCTGACGGGCAGCGGCCTCGGGGCTCAGCACCTCGGCATCCAGATAATTGAGGACTTCCTCGACGAGCATCTCGGTTTCGGGGCGCGGAATGAGCACACCGGGAGCGCACGCGACGTCAATCATGCGAAACTGCGTGCTGCCGGTGATGTACTGCAGCGGCTCGCCTTTGGCGCGACGAACGACGGCCGCATGCATGGTCTCGAGCTGGGCCGCGTTAAGCGTCTCGTCCATACGCATATATAGGTCAATGCGCGCCAGGCCCGTGGCGGCGCACAGCAGCCACTCGGCGGAAAGACGGGGATGCTCCTCGCCGCGCTCGGCCAGGTACTCCTTGGTCCACTCGAGACAACGCTTGATGGTCCAGATCTCGTTTGCCATGGGGCCCTCCCCTCTTAAGCGCCGGGCGGCGCGCGAATGTCGGAGCAGATTGTAAGCGAGGCCAGCGCTTGGCAAGGGACGATTGAAGGCGATTATCGAGAATCAGCCCAGAATTTTTGTTTGTCCCCGTCCAAAGTGTTCATATGTCGACGCCTAAATCTGCATTCGTCAAGCTTTTGGCAAGGTTGCCCCAAAACTGACCAATATCTAACCAAGAACTTGCCAAACCACTTGACGCGCGACGCGTCAAAAAACGCCCCGCGACTTCTTGGACGATTTTTCGAGCAATATTTTCAATTGCAGATGCATACCGTTAATTGCTTTAAGCAGGTAAGCAGCCTAAAGGCCATCAAGACAGATTGAGTAACATCTCAAAGCAATGTGCCCAACCCAGTCGTTTAAGAACGTCCCCAATGACTACCGCATCCGGAGCAAGGCAACGCCGCGGGCAGAGGACGAACAGCGAGCGCCGCCCAGGGCGAACAAGTTGACTAGTCATTTAAGAACGTCCCCAATGGCTACCTCTAAGACGCCGCAGGTTGAGCATAAGCCAGCGAAAACGCCCCTAAGCGAGCAAGGTGACGTGAAAGAGGAGGGAAGCGTGCTTCGGTACGCGACCGACGATTGAACGTCAGATTGCCGCTTAGGGGCGTTTGCAGCGTCGAGCCGTTACGCGGTTTGGTAAAACCGCGTAACCTACACAGCCTGTGCCAGCTTCTCGGCTCGCTCGGCGGCGGCAAGTGCCTCGATGACGGTGCCGAGCTGATCGCCCAGAAGGACGCCGTTGTAGGTGGAGTTGAAGCCGATACGGTGGTCGGTCACGCGGTCCTGGGGCTGGTTGTAAGTACGGATCTTCTCGGAACGGTTGCCGTGGCCAATCTGGCTCTGGCGCTCGGCGCCGAGCTCGGCCTGCTGCTTCTCGAGTTCCATCTCGTACAGACGGGCACGCAGCATCTGCATGCAGACCTCGCGGTTCTGGATCTGGGAGCGCTGTTCCTGCGACTGCACCACGGTGTTGGTGGGCAGGTGGGTGATGCGCACGGCGGAGTAGGTGGTGTTAACGCACTGACCGCCGGGGCCGGAAGCGCAGTAAGTGTCGATGCGCAGGTCGGACTGGTTGATCTGGACGTCAATCTCCTCGGCCTCGGGAAGCACGGCGACGGTTGCCGTGGAGGTCTGGATGCGACCCTGGGACTCCGTCTTGGGAACGCGCTGGACACGATGCACGCCGGACTCGAACTTCATAACGGAGTAGACACGGTCGCCCTCGACCTTGAACTCGATGGACTTAAAGCCGCCGGCCTCGCTGGGGCTGGAATCGAGCACGGTGGTCTTCCAGCCGCGCGACTCGCAGAAGCGCTGGTACATCTTGTACAGGTCGCCGGCAAAGATGGCCGCCTCGTCGCCACCGGCGGCGGAGCGGATCTCGACGATGGTGTTCTTGTCGTCGTTGGGGTCGCTCGGGATGAGCATGTACTTAATGTCTTCCTCGAGCTGGGGAAGCTTGGCCTCATTTTCGGAGATGTCCATCTGGAGCATCTCCTTCTCATCGGCATCGGTAGTATCGTGGAGCATTTCCTTTGCGGCCTCGATGTCATCGAGCGCGCCGATGTACTCGCGCGAGGCGGCGATGAGGTCGGACTGGTGCGCGTACTCCTTGTTGAGACGCGTGAACTCCTTGATATCGGAGGCGACGGCCGGGTCGGAGAGCTTCTTCTCGAGTTCCTCGTAGGCCTTGATAATCTTTTCGAGCTTGTCGCGCATGGCGGGACTCCTTTATATGCGTGAAGGTGAAAATCGGCAGAGTTGATGGGGCGCGCGGCGCCACTGCGGGGGTAAGCCCGGCTAGAACATGTCGATCTTCAGATACATGCGCATCCCTTCGCGTACGGGGTACATTGTTGCGGTCTAACCCATATATGATAGCGTGCGCAGGCAAACCTGCATATAACCCGCACGGAATGATTGGACGTAGCCGTTGGGGACGTTCATTAACGACTGGTCGTTTAAGACGGTCCCCAACGGCCAACAAAGGGCCTGTCGCTTTGTCACATTCTAGAGCGCTTGGAGTAGAGCGACGAGGAAGCGGATGCCCTGGAGGTAGGCGCGGCGGGTGATGCGCTCGTTGGTGCCGTGGACGCCGCGATCGCACTCGTCGTCATCAACCACAAAGGCCGAGAAGCGAATGCACTCCTGTCTCTTATACACATCTCCGAGCCCACGAGACTACGCTGCATCT
>CABSMN010000243.1 GCA_902478765.1 uncultured Collinsella sp. | reverse complement strand
CACCTCGGTCGACGAGAACGACCTGCTGCGCCAGGTGCTCCCGCAGGACCTCAATGCATTCGGCATGATCCCCGAGTTCGTGGGCCGTACGCCCGTCGTCACCCAGACGCAGGCGCTCGACGAGGACGACCTGGTGTCGATTCTGACCGAGCCCAAGAACGCCGTGGTGCGCCAGTACCGTAAGATGTTCCAGCTCGAGGACGTTGAGCTTGAGTTTGAGGACGCCGCCCTGCACGAGATCGCCCGCATGGCGCTCGCTCGCAAGACCGGCGCCCGCGGCCTGCGCTCCATCTGCGAGGACGTGCTGCAACAGACGATGTTCGACCTTCCCAGCGAGGAGGGCGTTTCCAAGGTCATCGTGACCGAAGCCTCCGTAAAGGGCGAAGAGCAGCCCCAGCGCATCTACGGCTAAACCAGCCTAAAGCGTGTTTGCAAATAGCCTCCGACCACCCGCGGTCGGAGGCTATTTTATATATACGCAATAACCCCAACTACCTGTGTTATTCTGTGTGTTTGTTTAAGCCTCAGCGAAGTCATATCAGACTGAAGTAATCGATACCTAAGGGGAGGAATGCAGACCCTGGCGGGCCTACATTCCTCCCCGGCGGGACAGGGAGAGATATATGGAAGAGATGCCCAAGAATTACGATCCGTCGACCAACGAGCCGGCGATCCTGCAGAAGTGGCTCGACGGCGGCTACTATAAGCGCCGTGAGGGCGTGGGCGACTGCACCGTCACCATTCCGCCTCCCAACGTGACCGGCAAGCTCCACATGGGCCACGCTACCGACGACTCCATCCAGGACGCCATCGTCCGTATGGCTCGCATGCGCGGCAAGTCCACGCGCTGGGTGCTGGGCACCGACCACGCCGGTATTGCCACGCAGACTAAGGTCGACAAGAAGCTCAAGAGCGAGGGCATCAGCCGCCTGGAGATTGGCCGCGATAAGTTTGTCGACGCCTGTTGGGACTGGACCCACGAGTACGGCGGCATCATCGTCGAGCAGATCAAGCGCATGGGCTGCTCCGTCGACTTCGACAACGAGCGCTTCACCATGGACGAGGATTACGCCCAGGCTGTGCGTAAGGTCTTCTGCGACTGGTACCATGACGGCCTGATCTACCGTGGCAAGCGCATCGTCAACTGGTGCCCCAACTGCACCACCGCCATCTCGGACGACGAGGCCGAGTATAAGGACGAGAAGGGCCACCTGTGGCACCTGCGCTACCCGCTGACCGAGCCGGTTAACGGCCAGGACTACATCGTCGTCGCCACCACGCGCCCCGAGACCATGCTCGGCGACACGGGCGTCGCCGTCTCCCCGAAGGACCCCGAGAAGGCCGCCTTCGTGGGCAAGACCGTCATGCTGCCGATCGTCAACCGTGAGATCCCCATCTTTGAGGATTGGCACGTCGACGCCAACTTCGGTTCCGGCTTCGTTAAGGTCACCCCGGCCCACGACCCCAACGACTACGCCATGGGTCAGGCCCACGACCTGCCGCAGATCAATATCTTCGACGAGCACGCGGTGGTCGTCGAGGGCTACGGCGAGTTCACCGGCATGAACCGCGACGAGTGCCGCGAGGCCGTCATCAAGTGGTTCGACGAGCACGGTCTGCTCGACCACGTCGAGGAGCATGATCACTCCGTCATGCACTGCTACCGTTGCGACTCCGCACTGGAGCCGTGGCTGTCCGAGCAGTGGTTTGTGGCCGTCGACAAGCTCAAGGGGCCGGCGCTCGACGCCGTCAACTCCGGCAAGGTCACCTTCCACCCCGCGCGCTGGACGCAGACCTACACCACCTGGATGGAGAACCTCAAGGACTGGTGCATCAGCCGCCAGCTGTGGTGGGGCCACCGCATCCCCGTGTTCTACTGCGAGGACTGCGGCTGGGAGGACGCCCTCACCGAGGACACCGACGTGTGCCCCAAGTGCGGCGGCCATCACGTGCATCAGGACGAGAACGTGCTGGACACCTGGTTCAGCTCGCAGCTGTGGACCTTCGCCACGCAGGGCTGGCCGCAAAAGCCGGAGCTGCTCGAGGGCCATCACCCCACGACGGCGCTCGTCACCGCGCGTGACATCATCGCGCTGTGGGTCGCCCGCATGGTCATGAGCTCGCTGTACTTCCTGGACGAGGTGCCGTTTAAGGACGTCGTCATCTACCCGACGATCCTTGCCAAGGACGGCAGCCGCATGTCCAAGTCCAAGGGCAACGGCGTTGACCCCATGGACCTCATCGGTATGTACGGTGCTGACGCCATGCGTTACAACCTGCTCACGCTGTGCACTAACAACCAGGACGTCAAGTTCGACGCGAACATCGATAAGAAGACCAAGAAGCTCATCGACAGCCCGCGTACCGACCAGGCCAAGTCGTTTGTGACCAAGATCTGGAACGCCAGCCGCTTCCTGCTTATGAACATGGAGGGCTACACGCCCGGCGTGCCCGTCGTGGAGACGCCGGCCGACGCCTGGATGTTCAGCCGCCTGGCCAAGGCCGTCCAGATGGTCACCGAGGGCATCGAGAACTACACCTTTGGTGACATGGCCCGCGGCGTGCAGCAGTTCTTCTGGAACGAGGTCTGTGACTGGTATGTCGAGGTCACCAAGGCTCGCCTGAAGGGCGAGGGCCGTCTGCAGGCCCAGCGCAACTTGATCTTTGTGCTCGACACCTCCATTCGCCTGATGCACCCGCTTATGCCGTTTGTCACCGAGGAGATCTGGGACAACATGCCGGCGAGCGTGCTCGACCTGGATTCCGAGGGCAACGTGGATCGCGCCGAGGCGCTCATGATCGCCAAGTGGCCCGAGCCCGCCGACTACGCCAAGTACGTCGACGAGCCCGCCGAGCGCGCGTTTGAGCTGTGCCGCACTGTCGTTTCCGCTGCTCGCGCCACGCGTTCGCGTTATCGCTTGAGCCCCAAGGCCGAGCTCGACGTGGTCGTGCGCGCTGGTGCCGAGGACGTCGAGAA
>CABSMN010000242.1 GCA_902478765.1 uncultured Collinsella sp. | reverse complement strand
ACTTCTAGCTTCGTCGGCAGCGTCAGATGTGTATAAGAGACAGGGACATTGAGGTCATCCGTCATTACGTCGACATCGCCGACGGCATCGCCATTCCCGGCGGCCCCGATGTTAATCCCAAACGTTGGGGCGATGATCGACCCTGCGATCCCACCCTCTGCTGCGAGATCCGCGATAGCTTTGAGTTTAAGCTGGTCGGCGAGGTACTCCACGCCAAAAAGCCGCTCTTTACCACCTGCCGCGGCACGCAGTTGCTCAATGTCGCCACTGGCGGCACCCTGTGCATGGACGTGCCGAGCCTAGGCGCTCGCGAGGGCCGCACGCAGTGGCGCCATACCCACGTGCTCAACGACCCCGTGCATCCCGTCGAGGTCGTGCCGGGCTCGTTGCTCGACCGCGCGGTTGGCGGGCACAGGCTGATCCAGACCAACTCGGCGCATCACTGCTGTGTCGATCGCCTGGGTAAAAGCACGCGTCTGGTCGCCAAGGCAACCGATGGCGTGCCCGAGTGCATCGAAGTCGAAGGCCAGCCATTCTGTCTAGGCGTGCAATGGCACCCTGAGTACACGTGGAAGACGCTCGAGACCGACTTTAACCTGTGGAAGTCGTTTGTCGAGGCAGCGGCCAAGGTTAAGCAGGCCCGCTAGTTCACGGACAGCACAACACAAAAGGGCGCCCCGCCGGCCACATGGTCCGGCGGGGCGCCCTTTTACCTATATATGGCCGGGACACACAGCCCAAGGCTCGCAAGCTCTTATTCGGCCGCTTCGCGCAGGGCCGACATCGTTGCCGCATATTGCTGCTGCAGCGCATGCATTCCCTCGCGAGCGCCGTCAACGGTATCGGCGCCGCGCAGCGCCTCGGTCACCACGACCGCCGGCTCATACAGGTTATCGAATCCCAGGTTCTGACTCACGCCCTTGAGCGTGTGCGCCGCCATAAACGCACCTTCGGCGTCTCCCGCCGCCATGGCGGCCTCCAGCTTGTCCATGCTCTCGTCATCCAAAAACTTGAGGGCAAAGCGGCTAAGCATCTCCTCGCCCATCAGCCGAGCGCACGCGTCTTCATAATTAGCGCCGATCTTCTCATACGCCTCACGCATGGAAATCATGGATTAAAAACTCCTTTGGTCAAACTAAATCGTGGGAAACGCGACGACGTCGGCGGGGCGTGCCAACGTCTCGGCAATATGGTCTTGCACCTCGAGCAGGCAGTCGAGTAGCAGCGGGTTAAACTCACCGCACTTACCGTCCAGGATCATCTTGATCGCCTCCTCGTGCGGGATAGCGTCCTTGTACACGCGCACGCTCGTCAGCGCATCGTACACGTCGGCCACCGAAACCACCTGTGCGGCAATGGGAATTTCGTCGCCCTTAAGGCCATCGGGATAACCCTTGCCGTCCCAGCGCTCGTGATGCCAACGCGCAATCTGGTACGCATATTCCATAAGCGCATTGCCGGCGTGATGACTACCCAGCTCAAGCAGCATGTCGGCGCCGATCGTGGTATGCGTCTTCATAATCTCGAACTCCTCGGGCGTAAGGCGCCCGGGTTTGTTGAGAATCGCATCGTCAATCGACATCTTGCCGATATCGTGCAGCGCCGAAGCCAGGGCGATCGTGGAGCGTTCCTCATTGTCGAGGGAGATCGTGCCGCTACGCTGGACCAGACAGCCAAGCAGCAGCTCGGTCAGCTTCTCGATATTCGTAACGTGCCTGCCGCTCTCGCCGTTGCGAAGCTCCATGACGCCGGCCATGATGTCGATGAGCATGCGACTGTTCTTGACGCGCTCGTTGTACTGCTGGGACAGCAAGCTCGTCAGGCGGCGCTGCTTGGCGTACAGACGGATAGTGTTGCTTACACGGCGACGCACGACACGGGAGTCAAACGGGCGGTTGATATAGTCCGAGGCGCCCAGCTCGTACGCGCGCAGAACCATATCATCGGAATCTTCGCTCGAAATCATGATGACAGGCAGATTGTCTATACCCGATCGGCGCGACAGACCGGCCAGCACCTCAAAGCCGCTTATGCCCGGCATGACAATATCCAGCAGCACGAGCGACAGCTCATCGCCATAGCGGTCGACCATGTCGAGCGCCGCACGACCGTTATCGGCCTCGAGGATGCAATACTCGTCCTTGAGCATCTCGTTGAGAATGGCTCGGTTCATCTCGGAGTCATCGACAATAAGCACCAAAGGCTTTTCGCTTTGGAAGGCCTCGATGGAATCGGCATCGGTCACGACCGTACCGGCTTTTGCCTTAGCGCGGCTCAGTAACTGGGCAGCACGGCCAACGCCCTCATCGACCGTCTCGCCATGAATGCGAACGCCACCAACACACGCCGTCAAGCTCACGTACTCATGGCCCGGAACAATCGTGGCATGAACGGCATCGGATACCTGATGCAGGCGACGGGCGAAGTCATCGGAGGGAATATTGGGCATGACAACCACAAACTTGTCGCAGCCATAGCGCACAAGCTCGTCAGTCGAACGAATTCCGCTGCGTATGGCTGTCGCCACAGCACCGAGTGCAAGGTCGCCGGCATGATGGCCGCAGGTATCGTTGAAGACCCTAAAATCATCAAGGTCAATCATCGCAACGCCGGCATTCATGCGGGCGCTACGGAGCTTTTCCTCGTAATATCGGCGATTGCGCACGCCCGTCAGCACGTCGGTGTAGACAAGGTCCTCTTCTGTGGCCTCTTGCTCATCAATCGGACGCACCATCAGCAAGACGTGAGGCTCGCCCTCGACCTTTAGAGGGCGCAGACGGGCGCGGTACTCAACACCATCGTTGAGCAGTTGCTCCGACACCTCACCCGAATCTGCCAAGGCCTCAAGACTCGACTGACGCAGACAAGGGCAGCGATCGCCGGCGAGCAAGCAGTTAGGCTCGCTCTTAATCTGATCGGCCGACAGCAAACGCACCACGGGGTAGGTCCTGTCTCTTATACACATCTGACGCTGCCGACGAAGCTAGAAGTGTAG
>CABSMN010000241.1 GCA_902478765.1 uncultured Collinsella sp. | reverse complement strand
ACCTTGGCGTGATCGCCGCTCACAAGCACCGGAGGCACGCCCTCGCCGTTGAACTCGGCAGGACGGGTATACTGCGCGTACTCGAGCAGGCCTCCATCCTCGGCGGTCGAGAACGACTCGTCCACGTTGCTCATCTCGTCGCCCAGGGCGCCGGGAATCAGGCGTACGACGGCATCGGCAACGACCATAGCGGGAAGCTCGCCGCCCGTGAGCACGTAGTCGCCGATCGACAGACGCTCATCGGCATACGCATACGCGCGCTCGTCGACGCCCTCGTAGCGACTGCACACAAACAGCAGGCGCTCACTTTTGAGCAGGCGCTCGGCCACACGCTGCGTAAAAGGCTCGCCACAGGGGGTGAAAAACACTACGGTGGGCTTGGGACCCTCGGAGCTGATGGCCTCGATGGCCTCGGCAATAGGCTCGACCTTCATGAGCATGCCCTGCCCGCCGCCGTACGGCTCGTCATCGACGGTACGATGGCGGTCGTGCGTCCAGTCGCGCAGGTTATACGCCTTAAAATCAAAAAGGCCGGCCTTGCGGGCGCGGCCCAAAATCGATGTGGACATGACGGGCTCAAACATCTCGGGAAAGACCGAAAGGGTCTCAATCAGCATGTTGTCCTCCCTACTTGTCCATATCGATCAGGCCGTCCATAACGTGGACGAAAATTGTTCCTGTGTCGGGAAGATCGAGCACAACCTGCTCGATCACGGGAATCAGCACCTCGCCGTACCGATCACCCTCGACAACCCAAACATCGTTAGCGGGCGTCGACATGATCTCGACGATCGTGCCGAGCGAACCGAAGCGCTCGTCGACCACCTCGCGACCCATCAGGTCGGTATAGGCGGCGTCGAGCGAATCGAGCTCAAAGTCGTCACGATTTGCCAGCACATAGCATCCCGTGATGCCCTCGGCGGCCGTCAAGTCGTCAATGCCCTCAAACGAGACCAGATCGCCATCGCCCGTATCGGTGACGGACACGACCGTGCAAAAGCGGTCGCGCTTGAGCGCCGGCGGCGTCAGGGCGACGCGCATACCCGGCGTCAATACAGAAGGAAGCCCCCGCAGCGGCTGCGCGAGGACCTCCCCCTTCCTTCCGTGCGGCTTGACCACACGGGCGATGTTTTTGTACTGGGACCTCAAGGTCCTAGCCCAGAACCTCTACCTCGACTGCAGTGTCGAGGCGAGCGGCCAGTGCACGGGCGAGCGTGCGAATGGCCTTGATGGTACGGCCACGACGGCCGATGACCTTAGCGACGTCATCCTCGGCGACAGAAACCTCGATCGTAGAGGTGTCGTCACCATCGATGACCTCAAGGCTCACGGAATCCGGGTCGTCGACGATCTGAACAACGAGATATTCGACGAGATCGGCGATGCGATCTGAGAGCATTGCCTCACCCTCGAGCTGTGCAGCGTCAACCTCAGGCACGATTTACTCCTCGGCGCCCTCAGCGGCCTCAGCGGCAGCCTTAGCGGCCTCGGCCTCTTTGGCGAGCTGCTTCTTGGACTTCTTGACGACGGTCTCGGTCTTCTCGCCCTCGTTGGCGGCCTTGACCAGAGCGGCGACGGCATCGGTGAGCTGAGCGCCCTTGGACTGCCAGTCGGCGATCTTCTCGAGGTCGAGGTTGATGGTCTTGGGGGCGGTCATCGGGTTGTAGCGGCCAACCTCCTCGATGATACGACCGTCACGCGGGGCGCGGGAATCGGCGACGACGACACGGTAGTACGGACGCTTCTTAGCGCCGTGACGAGCAAGGCGAATCTTGACTGCCAAAGGAAACTCCTCCAACCAAGCAGCTTTAGGCTGCAACTACAAACAAACAGTTGAACATAATACGCCATCGACGCGGGCAGGTGAAGTCCGTGAGACCAACTTCTTCGGTGTAGTCGAGGGCAAATCCATATCTTAGACAAGAATTCGGGATTTGCAAGCACATACACGCACCCCACATGAGCTGCGCGGTATACTCATGACATGGAAAGACGCGAACATACATACGGTTATGAGGATGCCATGGGCGTCACGCCGCCTCCCTGGACGGGTCCGGCGGTGGGCCTGATGGACCTCGATGCGTTTTTTGCGAGCGTGGAGATGCTCGATCATCCCGAATGGCGCGGAAAGCCGCTCATCGTGGGCGGAGACGCCGATTCCCGCGGCGTTGTGTCCACCTGTTCTTACGAGGCACGTCGCTTTGGCGTGCACTCCGCCATGCCCTCAGCCGAGGCACGGCGCTTGTGCCCGCAAGCCATTTGGACGCACGGGCACTTTGATCGCTACCGCGAGGTGAGCGCGCAGGTCATGGCGATTCTTGCCGAGGAGACGCCGCGCGTTGAGCGCGTATCGATCGACGAAGCCTTTATCGATATCACACCGGGTCGCTTTGCGCCCGAGGACCCGCTGCTGGTTGCACGGCGTATAAGCGACCGCGTGGCAGCGCTGGGAGTGACGTGCTCCATTGGCGTAGGCTGCAACAAGACGGTCGCAAAGATCGCAAGCGAGCGGGATAAGCCGTTTGGGCTGACCATCGTGCGCCCCGGAACCGAGCAGCGCTTTTTGGCCGCGCTGCCGGTATCTGCCATGAGCGGCATCGGGCGCTCGGCCGAGGAGCGACTGCGCCGCATGCGCATCTACACCCTCGGCGAGCTATCACGTGCACCGGAATCCACCTTGGCCTCTATTTTTGGCGTCAACGGCGAACGCATGCGCCAGCGTGCGCTGGGACTCGAAATCTCCGAAGTCACGAGCCTCGATGAAGAGCGCGAGGTCAAGTCGGTCAGCAATGAACGCACCTTTGCTAAAGATTTAACTGAGCGTGGGGATATTGAGGCGGCGATTGCGCTGTTGGGAGAGTCAGTGGGACGCCGCCTGCGCCGTCAGGGGCTGACGGGTGCCACGGTAACGCTCAAGCTTAAGTATTCGTATGGAAGCGGTCGCTCGGCACAGCGCCGGCTGCCTCATCCGACCGACGATGAGAACATCTTCGTGGCAGTTGCGCTCGAAC
>CABSMN010000240.1 GCA_902478765.1 uncultured Collinsella sp. | reverse complement strand
CGACGTGCCAGATATTTTGAGCATCGCACCAGATATGGGCATGGCGGGCCGAGACATCGTCGCCGACGTCGGTAATATCGCCCTCACCAGTGGCCAGCGCACCAATCTCAACACCCTGCTCACTCGGCTGAATCCAGCGCGGGGCGCTCACGACAAAACTGTTTTGTACGCGCAGCAAGCCCAAGGGGTGCGCCGGAGCGGGTTCGCGTTCGCCCGCGGTCATCGACATGCCAAGCGAACGCGGCGTGGAGGTGCCTCCGCCACAGGTCGCGTGCGCGTAGTCGATGGCATAGTTCACCGAGGACCGCACATCCGCCGAACAACCGACGGCGACAAACAGCACCAGCACGGCCTCGGCGCGCTCGGCGGGCATGAGTTCCGCCGCCTGGGACAGGCGATCGAGCGCGTTGCGATAGAGATTCGTGTCCTGATGGCACTCTTCGAGCGCGCGTACCATCGGTTCACCTGCAGGACCGCACACCATATTGATCACAGCCGTGGAGTCCATGGGATTTCGCTGGCGCAGGGCCAGTTGCGACATAATACGCGCAGCCGAGGTACCGTATTCGGCAAAGTAGCGCTGCTGAAGCGTGCCGACCGGCGCGCGAACGATAAAGCGGGAAACCCAAGAGCGATCGGCGGCTCGGCTCTGCGGGCTGCGGCCGTCGGCGAGCGGACGGGACGAAAGCACCAGGCCGCACAGCTCGATATGGCTCAGATGCGCCGCGCGCTTAAAGATGTCAAACATGGCCCCGCATGGGGTGAGCTCAACTTGAGATGCCATGACCTAGGCCTCCTTGGTCGTAGAAATAGAATCGGACGATACTTCGACAGGTCCGCCAAAAGTACGGGCAGCTGCGGCTCCGCCGGCAAGCGGAGTCGCCATCTGGGCTTTTGTGCGTCGCGGTGCCGAAACGGGAAGTTCAAAGGCAAAGCCCATCGCAAGCAAAAACCACGTAAGCGTATAGGTTGCAACCAGAGCGGCAACAAGGCCGCCCATCACGGCGCGTTGGGAAAATACGCTACATGCAGCCACAACCAACACCGGAACCTCGCAGGCAGAAAGCGCAAGCACACCCTGCAGGAACCCCGAGCGCCGATCGCGCGCAAGTGCCCCCGCGGCAACGCCGGCTATGCCTGGCAGCGCCAACGCCAGCGCGGCAATAACACCCGGTAGCGACCCAGACCACACGAGCGATCCCAAAGTCGCCGTCACGCGAGCGCCCGACGCCAGCAGCGCGGCCGAAACCACGACCACAGCCCAAACCACGCCACAGACGACCGTCGCGCCGACCATCAGCGCGCGACGAACCGCGCGGCCAGACGCATCCATGGGGCACGGCGTGAGCGGCTCGCCGCGGAGCGAACGACCGACATTTTGCGCATAGTGGTCACAAAACGCCGAGAGCGCCGCCTCGACCGCCGCCGGCTCGGGACGATCTTTTTGGTGGCTGGATAGACAGGCCATCACCACGTCGAACAGCTGGGCATCGACAAACGCCAGCGCATCGCGTAGCTCCTCGGAATCCGGCTCAAGCCCCAACTGCTGGGCCTGCTCAGCCGCGGCGAGCGCCACATCGGGCTCACGACGAAGCAGCTGAGTCAAATCGCAACCGGGCGCATGGGCACCAATGGGATAGTCGGGCCGCGTGTCCATCTTGAGACGGTAGGGGCTCGCGATGTCGCGCGTCTTTTTGCGCGAACCCGAAGTGCTCGGCGCGGCTTCGTATGGCGCGACGCCGGCAATGAGCTCGTAAACCGTGCTTGCCGCGGCATAGACGTCGATCGCCGGCGACATACGCAAAGCGCGCAGGTCGGGAATATCGTCGGTGAGCATCTCGGGCGGAGCGTAGGCCACCGTCGCGCGACGCAGCGTGGCATAGCGCTCGGTAAAGGATGCCTTGCCGCCGGTACCGGCCACGGCCGACGCAGGCTCGAGCGCCAGCGACGAGCCAAAGTCGATCAGGCACAGGTCAAAGGTGCCCTCGGCAAGCTGCCGGTCAAGCGGTAAACGCGCCGTACGCACCATAATATTAGCGGGCGAGATATCGCGATGGACAAAGCCCTCCCCCACCAGGCTCATGCGGCAGAGCAGGTCGAACAGGTCGCGCCCCAAGCGCGCCGCCACAAGCGGCGATAGGCGTCCGGCATCGTCCACGGCAAAGCGCGAGCGCAAGCGGGCGAGCGTCTCGCCCTCGACCCATTCCATGACAATTGCAGGCACACCGTCAACCTCGCCCCAGCCATAGAGGCGGGGAAAGCCCTTAAGGCCCGAAAGGGCGCGATGGCATTCATATTCCTCGCGAAATGCCGCTTTGAACTTGGCGACCAGCGCCTCATGGGCGGCATCGTCGTCAAACTCATCGCGCGTCGGCAAGATGAGCTGTTTGAGTGCTACGGCCTCGCCTTGGGCGTTGACAGCACGCGTCACGCGGCCGATACCGCCACGGCGCATGGTGGCATCGTCGGCAAACAGTATCGTAAAACGACGCAGATAGGCAGGCAGTTCGTCCTGACCGAGCGCAATGGCCGGCTCAAACCCGTCGACACGCGCCAGGCGCAGGCCGACCATGGGATCGCGACCGAGCGATTGTGGTGTGGTGGATGCAAGATCGGTCATCATAGGGCAAGCGCCGCCACGTTATTGTTGAAGTTACCGAGCGCGACGTCATCATCGCCGTAATGGCCGACCCATTGACATAGGTTGGTGTAACAGCCCCACAGATTGGCATACTGCTGATACCACTTTGACCGGGGCGAGAATGTCTGACGACCGAACTCGGCTCGAATGACAAACATCTCCCCGACCAGGCTGTCGCACGGCCTGGGATCTCCCGTAGAGTTATAGGTCGAAACCACGTCATTGGCACGAGAAACATAGCCGTCGAGCATGTTGTACTTGGTCACAAGCCAACTGTGAATGCTCTCTTCCTCAGCAGCGGAAAGGCCGCCGGAGTTTGTATCGTTGTCAGTGTTGCCGCCCGTCGAGCCGCCGTTTCCAGACCCTCCGGCAGAGG
>CABSMN010000239.1 GCA_902478765.1 uncultured Collinsella sp. | reverse complement strand
GTACTCGACCTGGTCGGTTGTCGTTTCCTTGCCTTCATAGATCTGCTCCAGGCTTGCAACTTCCTCCTCCGGCGAGCGCGGGAAGATGCTGATGTTCAGGCGTCCTCCAGTCTCGTCGTGGAAGAAGTTTGCCTTTTCGTGCTCTTCGTTGGACGAATCCAGCGTGTACCCATCGGCGGCCTCGATACTGTACGATGCGCAAGCGATGCCGGTCATATTGGCCGCGTCACCAGAATCGGCCACGCCGCCCGCCGCCTTGAACTCCTTGGTCTCGCATCCTGTGGTGTCGAAGTGCATGGCCTCATGATTCTTGGCGGGGGCGTAAGCGTCTACGAACTCGACAGTGATGGGCCCGTAGTACGCCGTCTTAGGCGCCCAGAAATACACGTACTCAACGGTCTCGCCCGGGCCGATATCTGGCCTCTTGGAAAGATCGATGCCCTCGTGAAGCTCATCGGGAGCCTCGCTTGCAACGTAGTCGAGCACGGCCGCCTTGCCGGAAGTAAACAACGGGTCGCCTGCCTCAAGATCGCCCTGGGCAGCATGCACGTTAAAGGAACTGAACGTCCTGTTCTTTGTGTTGTTGTTGGTAATCTTGATGTGCAGGTAAAAGCCGTCCTGCTTCTTGGCATCACCGCGATAGAACGTACCGTGAGCCACCGACTCATAGGTAATGCCTGCCACCTCGACCGTCTGCGAATCATAGGCCTTGGCCTTCTTGGACTTCTCCTGCACAGGTGCGCTCCCGCCCGAGCCACTCGGCGCATTACCGCCGCAGCCGGCAAGCGTACACGCCAACACAGCCGAAAGCGTCACGGTGGGAATTCCTAACAGCAGCTTCTTTGTCATGGGCTTCATCATCCTCACAGCTCCTTTCAGCTTGCAGCTCATCCGTTGCCCGAGTCCCAAGTCGGCCCCGTGGCACCGGCTTCCACTATGAGCGTATGACGAAACACGACGCCGGCGAAGTGACCCACGGCCCAAATAACGACCCGCCAGCGTTCCTTATGGGCCAAAGGGACTCGCACACGCACGCCCGTGGCCCATAAAACGAGACGCTTGTCCCAATGTTCGATTCGATCCATCCGCAAACAAGGTAGGGCGCCTCCAGCCGCCTTCAAACTTACTCGGACAGAACCGACTCGGTTTTGTCCGAGTAAACGAATCTCCATCGAACTCCGAACGATTGTTCGATGGATTTCGTGTTAGGTGGAATCGCCCACGGCCTGGGCTATGCTACCTTGACTATCTATATGACTTAAACGCAGCAAAAGGAGCACCGAGAGAGCGAGTATGGCAAAAAACACCGCAAACTATGGTAACGACAGTATCCGCCAGCTCAAGGACGAGGAGCGCGTACGTCTGCGCCCTGCCGTCATCTTTGGCTCGGACGGACTCGACGGTTGCGCGCATGCCGCCTTCGAGATCCTGTCCAACGCCGTTGACGAAGCACGCCAGGGCTACGGCAAGCTCATCACCCTCACCGCCTTTCGCGATGGCTCTATCCAGGTAGAGGACAACGGCCGCGGCTGCCCGCTCGACTGGAACCCTTCCGAGAAGCGCTTTAACTGGGAACTCGTCTTTTGCGAGCTCTACGCCGGCGGCAAATACAACAACAACCAGGGCGGCGACTACGACTTCTCGCTCGGCACCAACGGCCTGGGCTCCTGCGCGACCCAGTACGCTTCTGAGTACATGGACGTCACGGTTTGGCGTGACGGTAACAAATACTCTCTGCACTTTAAGAAGGGTAAGGTCGTCGGCGCCAAAAAGAAGGCGCTCGAGATTGAGCCCAGCGACGAGAACCGCACCGGCACCACCATCAAGTGGCGCCCCGATCTTGAGGTCTTCACCTCCATCAGCATCCCCCACGATTGGTATCGCGAGACCATGCGCCGCCAGGCCGTGGTCAACGCCAACGTTACCTTCCGCCTGCGCATCGAGGGCGACGATGGCGAGTTTTCCGAAGAGGACTTTTGCTACCCCAAGGGCATCGAGGACTATGTGCTCGAGAAGGTCGGTGCCGACTACCTCACCGAGCCCTTCTTTATCGAGGCCGACCGCCGCGGTCGCGACCGCGAGGACCTGCCCGACTA
The DNA here is from genome assembly GCA_902478765.1 of uncultured Collinsella sp. Lineage (GTDB taxonomy): Bacteria > Actinomycetota > Coriobacteriia > Coriobacteriales > Coriobacteriaceae > Collinsella. The sequence continues at coordinate 939 of CABSMN010000239.1, read as the reverse complement.
CAACGTCAAGATCACCGCGTGCATGTGCTTCTCGCGCACCTTCATGATGCAGGAGTACTACCACAACTCGTCATGGCTCGAGAACGGCGGTTCGCCCGAAAAGGCCGCCCGTAGTGCTCTGACCAGCGCCATCGATGCCTACATCAAGCAACAGGGCAAGTACAACAAAAACGAGAGCGGCATTAAGTGGCAGGACGTCCAGGACTGTCTGGTGCTGGTGACCAACTGCTTCTCCACCCAGACGTCCTACGAAAACCAGACTAAGAAGGCCATCAATAACCGCTTTATCCAGCAGGCGATGACGGCATTCTTTAAGGAGCGCCTCTCGACCTATCTGATCGAGAACAAAGACGCCGCCAACAAGATCATGGAGCAGGTGCTCATCAACAAGCGCTCGCGCGAGAACGCCGAGAAGACGCGCCAGAGCATCAAGACCAATCTGCAACAGAAGACCGACATGGCCAACCGCGTGCAGAAGTTCATCGACTGCCGCTCCAAGGACAAGAGCCGCCGCGAGATCTACATCGTAGAGGGCGACTCGGCAGCTGGCGCCATTCGCACCTCGCGCGATGCCGAGTTCCAAGGCGTTATGCCCGTCCGCGGTAAGATCCTCAACTGCCTAAAGGAGGACTACCCGCGCATCTTCAAGTCCGACATCATCATGGACCTCATGCGCGTGCTGGGCTGCGGCGTAGAGATCAAGGACAAGCGCATCAAGAACCTCGGTGCCTTTGACCTGGACAACCTCAACTGGAACAAGGTCATCATCTGTACGGACGCCGACGTCGACGGTTATCACATCCGCACGCTCGTACTCACCATGCTCTACCGCCTGGTGCCCACACTTATCGACGAGGGCTACGTGTATATCGCCGAGTCGCCGCTCTACGAGATCAACTGCAAAGAGAAGACCTACTTTGCCTACACCGAGCTCGAGAA
>CABSMN010000238.1 GCA_902478765.1 uncultured Collinsella sp. | reverse complement strand
CGTAGTCTCGTGGGCTCGGAGATGTGTATAAGAGACAGACCTGTGACGCCGTGACCTACAACACCGAGAACGAGAAGGGCTATATGGCCCAAAACCCGGGCATTGTCCCCATTCATTTTGCCGAGGGCGAGGGCTTTAAGCAGGAGGTCGCGGCAAACGTCGGCTGCCGCAAGGGCTCGGACAAACTGCTTAAGCTCATCGATAAGACGCTCAAGGGCATTAGCCAGGAGGAACGCGACCAAATGTGGGACGCGTGCCTCGATCGTCAGCCGGCATAGGGAGGCAGCATGAAAGCCATCAATCGTCTGGCCTCCTTTATCAAGGCCGACCACCGTTATGTGTACCTAGGCACGAGCGTTATCGCGGCGCTCGGCCTGGCATTTAGCCAACGCAACCCCACGCCGCTGAGCTTCTTGGCGCCTACGGGCGTGTTCCAAGACTGCCTCTGGGCGATTCTTTGGGCCTGGCTCGTCGTGTCGGCGGCGGCGCTCGTCACCAAGCTCATGCACTGGAACGACTATCGCGAAACGTCGCCGTTCGCTTCCGAGCGCTTCCGTCGCGGCGCGCGCCTGGGCAGCTATGTCGTGGTCGCCATTGCGGCGATCTTCTTTATCGACCGTTGCGTCATGTCGTTTATCGACCTGGTGCAGGTGAGCATTGTCTCGGACTCCAACCCCAGCGACTTTTTGTCGAGCCTGGTCTACATGACCTACAAGAGCGGGGACTTCTTTATCCGCGGCATCGAGATCACCATCGCACTTGCGACCTTCGGTACCGTCATCGCCTTTTTCCTGGCGCTGCTCTTTGTGTTCCTGCGTATTCAGACGTTCGACCGCGTGGATAACGATCTCACGCGCTTCTTCAAGAGCATCGGCCGCGGCTTTGCGACCGTCTACTCTACCATCGTGCGCGGCACGCCCATGATGGTCCAGGGCCTGCTCATCTATTACGCGGGCTTCACCGTTTTGCGCGGCATGGGCTTCGAGACCGCCCAGGCCAACCAGATCTGGAGTACCTTCACCGCTGGCCTCGTCACCATCTCGCTCAACTCTACCGCCTACATGATGGAAGTTCTGCGTGGCGGCATCGAGTCCATCGACGCCGGCCAGGCCGAGGCGGCGCGCTCGCTGGGTCTGTCGCAGTGGCAGGCTATGCGCAAGGTCGTGTTCCCCCAGGGCATTAAAAACGCGATTCCGGCGCTCACCAACGAGCTCATCATCAACATCAAGGACTCGTCGGTGCTTTCGGTCATCGGCGTGTTCGACCTTATGTACGCCACCACCACCGTCGCCGGCGTGTACTACCGCCAGATGGAGGTCTACTGCGTGGCGCTCGTGGTCTACCTGATCCTGACGCTCGTGGCGAGCCGCCTGCTCGAAGCCTTTGGCAAAAAGCTTGGCGCCGAGGCCCCGGCAACGCTGCCCAGCTCCAACTAGGCTCAAGACGAGGAGAATCATCATGGCAGATACCGCCACTACCGGCACCGCGGCCGCCGCACAGACCAATGGGCCGCTCATCCGCGTCGAGGGCCTGCGCAAGAGCTTCGGCTCGCTCGAGGTGCTCAAGGGCATCGACCTGTCCGTTAACCCCGGCGAGGTCGTCACCATTATCGGCGCCTCGGGCTCGGGCAAGTCGACCTTCCTGCGCTGCCTCAACCTGCTCGAGACCCCGGACGCGGGCCACATCTGGTTCCACGGCCAGGACCTTACGGCCGAGCGCTGCAACATCAACAAGCTGCGCGAGGACATCGGCATGGTGTTCCAGGGCTTTAACCTGTTCAACAACATGGATGTGCTCGACAACTGCACGCTCGCGCCCGTCACGCTCAAAAAGATGGGCAAGGCCGAGGCCGAGAAGGTCGCGATGGAGCATCTGACGAGCGTGGGGCTCGAAAAGTTCGCGCACGCCGCCGTGGGTCGCCTGTCCGGTGGCCAAAAGCAGCGCGTGGCCATCGCGCGCGCCCTGTGCATGAATCCGCAGATCATGCTGTTCGACGAGCCGACTTCCGCACTCGACCCCGAGATCGTGGGCGAGGTGCTCGAGGTCATGCGCAAGCTCGCGGCCGACGGCATGACCATGGTCGTCGTCACGCACGAGATGGCCTTTGCCCGCACGGTGTCCGACCGCGTGGTCTTTATGGACAAGGGCGTGGTGCTCGAGGACGCCGCGCCGGCCGAGCTCTTCGGCAACCCCAAACACCAGCGCACCCGCGAGTTCCTCTCGCGTTATCTCGAGGACAAATAACCGACCGCAAACGCTTATGTGACAGGGCCGCTCCGGTGGGGCGGCCCTCGTCATCACAATCGAAAGGATGTCATGGCCGAGGTTTGGCGCTTCTTTGCGCATGAGGACGATTTTGCCGATATAGACGAGGCCGGCGCGTGCGAGCGCTTGGGCCGCGTGCTGTCGTTTCCAACCATCTCGAGCATGGATGCCGAGGCGGTGGATTGGCAGCCCTTTGACGACCTGCGCGCCTATATGCAGCAGGCCTGGCCGCGCGTGTTCGCGGCGGGCGAGGTCGAGCTTATCGACCATTCACTGCTGGTGACGCTTGCCGGCAGCGATCCGGCCCTTAAGCCCGTTATGCTCATGGGCCACATGGATGTGGTTCCCGTGGTGCCGGGTACCGAGGCCGACTGGACGCACGCCCCCTTTAGCGGGCGCGTGGACGACACCTACATCTGGGGCCGCGGCGCGATCGACATGAAGGACCAGGTCGCAGGCATTCTCGAGGCTGTCGAGTATGCGCTGGCGCACGGTTGGCAGCACGAGCGCACGCTGCTCCTGGCCTTTGGTCAGGACGAGGAGACTACGCAGTACGGAGCAGGCGCCATCGGTCGTGCGCTCGAGGAGCGCGGCATTGAGCTTGAGTACCTGATCGACGAGGGCGACTACCGCATCGTTCCGGCTGCCGAGTACAGCGCGGGCGAGGGTTGGCTCATGCACGCCGACCTGGCTGAGAAAGGTTATGCCGACATTGTGCTCAAGACAAAGAGCGCGGGCGGACATTCTTCCAACCCCTACGGCGGCACGTCGCTTGA
>CABSMN010000237.1 GCA_902478765.1 uncultured Collinsella sp. | reverse complement strand
GTTTTGGCGTCAAAAAGTGTGGATGCTTCGGGGGTCCAAAATAGGTCGTTCACTTCGCGGAAAAGTATTCACCTTCGTTTTTCGCGCAGACACGGATCCGGCCGCCGCAACGCAAAACGGGGCCCGCGCGCAGCGCAGACCCCGTCGTGAGAGGTTATTCCCGGAATATTAGTACTGCTCGATGCCCATGTAGCGACGGACCTCGGGGCTGTGGTCAAAGACCTTGCCGCGGGCGGCGCGCAGCTCGCAGCTCATGTTGTAGAAGAAGATCGGCTCCAGGAACGAACGCACGCTGGCAGGCACCTCGCCCACGCCATACTCAAGCGCGTCGAGCACCATAATCGTATCGGTGTGCGTGTTGAGGAACGCAAGAGCGCGCTCCTCCATGGGGCGGCACTCGCCGGCGCCAAGCTGCACAAAGTAGAACACGCCGGGCTCGGTGGCCTCGAAGGGACCGTGGAAATACTCGCCGGAGTGGATGTAGCAGCAGTGCTGCCACTGCATCTCCATGAGCGAGCAGATGGCCATGGCGTAGGTCTGACTAAAGTTGGGGCCGGAGCCCAGGATATAGAAGAACTTGTGCTGCTGGCAGAGCTCGGCAAAGCGGGCGCCCAGCTCGGCGTTGACCTTCTCGCGGGCGGCGGGCAGCAGCGCATCCATCTGCTTGAGGCCCTCGTACATGTCGGCGAGTGCCTCGTAGCCTTCCCGCTGGTCGAGCAGCTCGGCGGCGATCAGAGCGCCGATGCCCTGAGGCACCTCGGCCTGCGACACGCCCTCGCCCCACGGATAGACCCAGGTGGTCCACTTGCCGTTATCGATCTTGGAGCCCTCGCAGTCGGTGAGGGCAACGACCTCGGCACCGGCAGCCAACGCCATCTCGCAGCCATCGACGACCTCCTGCGTGTTGCCGCTGTGGCTGCAGGCAATAACGAGCGACTTCGGCCCTAGGCTCTTGGGGACCATCAGGCAAAACTCGCGTGCCGTGTAGACCGTCGAGGTAAACGTGGTGGCCTCGCGCTTGAGCAGCTCGTTGGCCGGCATCAGGTCGATCATCGAACCGCCACAGGCGATCCAAAAGACGTTCTCAATCTTGCCCTTGCGCTCGATGATTTCCTGAATCAGATCGTGTGCGTTCATCCTGATGTTCCTCCTTGTGCGGCGGTTTTGAGCGACGGCAGCTCGTACCTGCTATCGTTCTATGTTGTCCTATTTATAACACGTGCAACAACGCCCGTGAAGTCATCTTAGCAAATTTGTTCTATGTTGTTCTATCTGTGGACGTTAGATGTCGAACACGTAGCGCGAGCCCACGATCTTTTGGCGGCCGAGCAGCAAGGGGCGCTCGTCCTCATCGGTAAAGTACGCCTCCATATAGAAGAGCGGCTCACCGACCGGCACCTCCAACAGCGGGGCCGCCTGAGCATCGGCAAGCGCAATCTCCACGGTGCAGGGGTCGGACTTGAGCGGCGCGCGACCCGAATGCTCGGCAACGAGCGCAAAGATGGAATTGTCCGTGAGGTCCTTGTCGGCAAGCGTCTGCAGGTAGGGATGGTCGGCGAGCACAAAGGCGTTGTTCTCAAGCATGACAGGGATGCCGTCGGCCGTGCGCACGCGCTCGACCACGATAAGCTCACAGCCAGGCTCCACGCCAAAGAACGCCGCATCCTCGCGCGTCGCCGCGACCACCGTGCGCGACACCAGACGCGCACCCGGCACCATGTCGTTGGCAGCACAACCCTCAGTAAAGCTCTGGACGTCACCCTTCTGGCGAATCTTGCGCTTGAGCTTGGGAGCGCACACAAAGGTACCCCTCCCCTGTTGGCGGTTGAGATACCCCGCGCGCGACAGCTCCTCGATGGCACGGCGCACGGTGACGCGCCCCACGCCGTAGGACTTCGCGAGCTCCATCTCGGAAGGAATGCGCGAGCCGGCAGCGTACACGCCGCGCGCGATCTCGCCCTTTAGGTCGTCCATGACCTGCTGGTACAGCGGCACGGCGGACACGTCAGTACGGTCGGTCTTGCTATCGAAAGCCATCGTTACGCTCCATCCCGCGCATGCTCGGACTCAAACTCTTCAATCGCCGTCATAAACTGCTCGCCAAAGGCGTCGGCTTTTTTCTCGCCAATGCCGTTAACCTGGATCAGCTCGTCGCGTGTCTGCGGGCGCAGGCGGCACAGGCCGCGCAGGGCCTTGTCGGAAAAGACCATATACGGCGCCATCTCCAACTCCGTCGAAATCTCCTTGCGGAGGGCGCGCAGGCGTTCGAACAGCTCGGCATCGTCGCCCACACGCGGGCGCTGATCCAGCTCAGCTTCCTCGCGCAGCAGATCGACGGCGCGGCGTGCGCGGGCCGATGCCTTGCGCTTGGACGCGCGACGCTTAACGGTAAAGGCGAACGCCTCGTCCTCGACCTCGCCGGCACGCGGACCCAGCCCCACGACCGGGTACTGCCCCTGCGAGGTGGCCAAATAACCGCGGCCGCACAGCTGGCCGATGATGTCCTTGATGCGCCCGACCGATTCGCTCGACAGCTCACCGTAGCCGCGGTCCTCGTCCAGATGCATCTGGCGAATGCGCTCGGTGTTGCCGCCGTGGAGCACATCGGCGATGAGCGACTTGCCAAAGCGCATGGGACGCGTGGCCACATAACGCACAGCGGCGCGGGCCATATCGGTAACGTCCTCGACCTCGAACTGCGTGAGACAGTTGCTGCAGTTGCCACAGCCCTCGGCGTCGTCTGCCGTGCCGCCCGCGGCGGCTGCCGCATGCTCGGCCGCGGCCTCGTCGCCAAAGTAGCGCAGCATGTATTCGCGCAGGCAGCCGGTGGTATTGCAGTAGCCCTCCATCTGGCTGAGCAGGCGATAACGGTTCTGGAGCGCCCACGCGCGCTGTTCGTCGTCGAGCGCCTCGTCGGCCGCATCGCCGCGATCGATCAGAAAGCGGCGCATACGGAAATCGTTGCCGTTCCACAGCAGGTGGCAGCTGGCCGGATCGCCATCGCGGCCGGCGCGGCCCGCCTCTTGGTAGTAGGCCTCGATGCTCTCGGGCACGTTGTTATGAATCACTGTCTCTTAT
>CABSMN010000236.1 GCA_902478765.1 uncultured Collinsella sp. | reverse complement strand
GCTCGGTGACGGTTGATGACGGCGCCGCGAAGGCGCTGGTCAGCCGCGGATCGTCGCTGCTCGCGGTGGGTATTCGCGAGGTCGATGGCCAGTTTGCCGAGGGCGATGTGCTCGACGTGTGCGACCCGAGCGGCATGGTTGTCGCCCGCGGTATCGCCGAGGCCGATTCGGACGTGCTGGAGCTTGCCGCCGGCCGCCGCCAGGACCAGATTGCCAGCAACCGCCTGCTCGCAGACCTGGCCGAGAAGCCGGCGATCCATAGGGACAACTTGATAGTGTTTGCATAAAGAGAGGCAGCGCTGCGGCTCGTTTTGCCAGCAGTGCTGCCTCTCCTTTTCCGGCACTTGGGGACGTTCCTATTGTGCCGGCAGGTGGGGACACTCCTTTGCTAGAAGATTTGGCGCAGGTCTCCGCGGTTGAGGGCTTCGTTGAAGAGGTGCTTGAACACCACGCTACCGTGTAGACCGTCGTGCTCGAACTCGTTGGTCACCCAGGCATGCGAGTTGCCCACGCGGCTGAGCGTGTCGAGCTGCAGACTCGAATCGACGTACATGTCATCGAAGTACACCGCGGCCTGGAGCGGCACCTCGTTGCACGCCAGGCGCTGCGGGTCGTAGATCTTGTCCCAGCTTGTGTCTTCCATAAGCAGATCCATCGCCGGCTTGAAGGGCTTAAGTTCGGGCATCTGCTCAAACATCCACGGGAACATGGCCTCGCCGGTAAACATGAGCGGTCGCGTGAGCGTGTCGAACTCGGCACGATGGGCCTTCTCTTCTGCCGCGGCCCAGCGAATGGGCATGGTGTCGCCGTCGGCGTAGATGAACTCCTGAAGCGTCCAGTACAGCGGATTCGTGCGCGTGTTGGTGCGCTCGAAGGCGCGCATCAAAAAGCTGTCAGATACCGAGGCGCCGCAGGCCAGCGTGCCGTCGCCGTCAACAAAAGCATGATCGATAATCCAATGCATGCGCTCAAAGCTCGGCTTCATGCCAAAGTCGCTGCCCATGAGCTGCAGGCGTTCGACCGTCATCGGCGAGCCGTCGGGTAGCACGGGCTTTTGCTCCTCGAGGGCATCTGCCAGGGCCGCCACGCGCTCGACGTCGGCGGGGTAGCGGTTGTAATACTGCTGCGTCTTGGCAGCCATGCGCGGGAAGGTGTGCGCGTAGACCTCGCTTGCGCTCGCCGGTACGTGGGGGATGCCGCCGCAGGTAAAGCTTGCCGCCACGCCCTCGGGGAAGAGCGACAGGTAGCTCAGCGTCAAAAAGCCGCCGTAGCTCTGCCCGAGCGTGACCCAGGGCCTGCCGCCAAAGCCCACCAGGCGCAGGTACTCAAAATCGCGCACGATGGAGCTGGCGAGGTGGCGCTTGAGGAAGTCCGCCTGCGAGCGGGCAGCATCGGAGCCGGCCGCCTCAGCGCGCTCGCCCAGTGCGGCAATCGTGCGCCCGTCTACACAGCTGCTGCGCCCGGTACCGCGCTGGTCGGGCAGCACGACGCGGAAATGCTTGACGGCCTCTTCGATCCAGCCATCGCTTGTGGGCGACAGCGGACGCGGGCTCTCGCCACCGGGGCCACCCTGCAAAAAGAGAAGGAGCGGCAGGTCGTCGTTGATGCGGTCGGGTGCGCAAACCACGCGGTAGAAGAGCTTGATGCTCTCGGGCGCGCCGGCGATGGGTGTCGGTATAGCGCCGCGGCGCATGGTGCTGCCGACGGCCAGGAGCATCGGCTCCAGGCCGCGCCAGTCGAGGGGGACGTCGATGCTGTGGTCCTCGACGTAAAGGCCGGGGACGTGGTACGAAGTGATGAGGGCCATGTGAGTCTTCCGTTCGTTGCGGTGTTTCGGGTTGACCAATTCTACCGCCGCGGGCGAGGCCATGCGCAAATCGGCTACCATGGTTGCAAACTTCTAGGAGAAAGGGCCGCCCATGTCGGTCGATATAGCCACGTATGTCCACGATCTTGCCGTTGCCGCCAAGGCAGCGTCGGCCTCGCTTGCCACGGCGAGCGATGAGCAGCGCCAGGAGGCCGTGCGCGCCATGGCCGCAGCGCTGCGCAACGGTGCCGACTCCATCGTCGCCGCCAACGAGCTCGATATGTCCGCCGCGCGCGATGCGGGCACCTCGGCCGGACTGCTCGATCGCCTGCTGCTGACGCCCGAGCGCGTCGAGGGCATGGCCGCCGGCCTGGAAAAGCTCGCCGAGCTGCCCGATCCCGTGGGCCGCGTGCTCGACCACCGCGTGCTTGCAAGTGGCGTGGACCTGACCCGTGTGAGTGTGCCGCTGGGCCTGGTCGCTATGGTCTACGAGGCGCGTCCCAACGTGACGGCCGACGCCGCGGGCATCTGCATCCGCACCGGCAACGCCTGCATCCTGCGCGGCGGCTCGCTGGCCTATCACTCGTGTGCCATGATTGCCGAACTGCTGGCCGATGCGCTCGAGGCCAAGGGCTTCCCGCGCGAGGCCGTGTCGATGATCGAGTCTACCGACCGCGAGGCCACCGGCGAGCTCATGAAGCTCCGCGGCGTCGTCGATGTGCTCATTCCGCGTGGCGGTGCGGGCCTGATCCAGCGCTGCGTGCGCGAGTCGCTCGTTCCGGTGATCGAGACGGGCACGGGTAACTGCCACATCTACGTGCATGAATCCGCCGACTTCGATAAAGCGCTCAATATTATCGTCAACGCTAAGACGCAGCGCGTGGGCGTGTGCAATGCCGCCGAGTCGCTGCTGGTCGACCGTGCCGTGGCCGATGCGTTTTTGCCCGCGGTCGTGGCCGTGCTGCATGACCACGGCGTGCTCATGCACGGCGACGAGGCCACGTGCGCCGCGTGCGCCGACGCCGGCTTTGTGGAGGGCGATGACTACGCCGCCGCGACTGAGGAGGACTGGGGTCGCGAGTATCTGGCGCTCGAGATGAGCGTGAAGGTCGTGGCAAACGAGGACGAGGCCATCGCGCACATCAACCGCTACGGCACGATGCACTCCGAGGCCATCGTTGCCGAGGACACGGATGCTTGCGAGCGCTTCCTGGACGCGGTCGATGCCTCGGCCGTGTACGCCAACGCCAGCACGCGCTTTACCGACTGGCTCTTATACACATCTGACGCTGCCGACGA
>CABSMN010000235.1 GCA_902478765.1 uncultured Collinsella sp. | reverse complement strand
AACCCCCTGAGGCACATTCGCCGCAAGGCGGACGGCAGGCCCAACCAGCAGGACATCCTCTCGGTGGCAAAGGCCATCTGCCCCATCGAGGACAACAACCAGCCTTTTTGGGATCATGCGGCGGCAAACCTGCTGTCGTGTCTTATCGCCTACGTCACCGAACAGCTACCCGCCGACGAGCAGACGATCAGCTCGGTCATCAAGCTGATCGAGCACCTGCAGGACGGCGCCACGGGTCGATTGTTTGACGACCTGATCACGACCGACCCCCAAAGCTATGCCCTCTCGCTATGGCGGCGCTACGCCATTACGCAAAATGCCGAGCGCATGCACGCGAGCATCGTCGGCATCCTTGCCGAAAAGGTCATGTGTCTGGGATTCGACGGTGCGGCACAGCTCTATCGTGAGTGCCATCAGGTGGACTTTGCTTCCATGGGACACACCCCCTGCGCCCTGTTTGTAACCGTGAGCGATATTGACCGCAATCTCGATCCGCTGACCGGCCTCTTTATTTCGCAGGCGTTTATGGGCCTCATTCGTGAGGCCGATAGGCAGCCCGACGGCAGCCTGCCCGTGCCCGTGCGCTTTATGCTCGATGACTTCGCAAATCTGCAGATCCCCCAGATCGACAACGTGCTCTCGATTATCCGAAGCCGCAACATCTGGGCAACGCTGCTGCTGCAGTCGACCAACCAGCTCGATGCGCTCTATGGCGAGGCACGCGCACGCTCCATCATGGGCAACTGCGACACGCATCTGGTGCTGGCGTTCCAGGATCCCGAGAGTGCCCGGGTGTTTTCCGACCGCGCCGACGCGCTACCCAGCACGCTCATGGCGACGCCGATCGATCGCTCGTGGCTCTTTGTACGCGGTCGCACTCCCGAACAGGTCGAGCGCTTTAGGCTCGAAGACCATCCGCTCTATGGGGAGCTGCCCGAGGCGCAGCGAGGCCATGCGGAGGCCGAGATCTAGGCGCAGGGTTCTCGCAGCGCGCGGCGCCCCGGCGATGTTCCACAAAGGCCGTGCGCCCCGGGACCACGGCAAAGCAAAGGGGCCCGCATCCGATAGGATACGGGCCCCTGACTATAAGGCACGATGCGTTAACAGCAGCGACTACTTACGGTGAGCGCGGTAGAACTCGATGAGCGCCTGAGTCGAAGCGTCCTGCTCGGCCTTGGCGGCGTCGTCGTGGAAGGCAGGGGTAATCTGCTTGGCAAGCTGCTTGCCCAGCTCGACGCCCCACTGGTCGTAGGAGTCGATGCCCCAGACCGTGCCCTCGACAAATACGATGTGCTCGTACAGGGCGATGAGCTCGCCGAGCGCAAACGGAGTCAACGTGTCGCCGAAGATCGAGGTCGTCGGGCGATTGCCCTCAAAGCAACGGGCCGGGACGATCTGCTCGGGCGTGCCCTCGGCACGAACCTCGTCGGCCGTCTTGCCAAAGGCGAGCGCCTTGGTCTGGGCCAGGAAGTTGCCCAGGAACAGCTCGTGGACATCCTGGCCGCTATCGGTCGCAGGGTTGGCGGTATTGGCAAAGGCGATGAAATCGGCCGGAACCACCACGGTGCCCTGGTGCAGCAGCTGGTAGAAGGCATGCTGGCCGTTGGTGCCGGGCTCGCCCCAGAAGATCTCACCGGTGTCGGAGGTCACGGCGCTGCCGTCCCAACGGACATGCTTGCCATTGGACTCCATGGTGAGCTGCTGCAGGTAGGCCGGGAAGCGGTGCAGGTACTGGCAGTACGGCAGCACGGCGTGGCTCTTGGAACCGAAGAAGTTGACGTACCAGACATTGAGCAGGCCCATCAGCGCGACGGCGTTGTTCTCGAGCGGGGTGTTGCAGAAGTACTCGTCGATGGCGTGGAAGCCCTCGAGGAACTGCTGGAAACGCTCGGGGCCGAGCACGACGATCAGCGACAGGCCCACGGCGGAGTCGACGGAGTAGCGGCCACCGACCCAGTTCCAGAAGCCGAAGGCGTTGGCAGGGTCGATGCCGAAGGCCTCGACCTTCTCGAGTGCAGTGGAGACGGCGACAAAATGCTTTGCCACGGCCTCGGCGTTCTGCTCATCGGAGCCGTCGATGGCGCCCTGAGCCTTGAGCTGCTCGAGCATCCAGGTCTTGACCTCGCGGGCGTTGGTGAGGGTCTCGAGCGTGGTGAAGGTCTTGGAGACGATGATCACGAGCGTGGTCTCGGGATCCAAGCCCTTGAGCTTCTCGGCCTGGTCGTTGGGGTCGATGTTGGAGATGTAGCGGCAGTCGATACCGGCGTCGGCATAGGGACGCAGAGCCTCGTAAGCCATGACCGGGCCCAAATCGGAGCCGCCGATGCCGATGGACACCAGGTGCTCGATCTTTTTGCCGGTAACACCCTTCCACTCACCGGAGCGCACGCGCTCGGCGAAGGCATACATGCGGTCCAGGACCTCGTGCACGTCGGCGACGACGTCCTGGCCGTCGACGATGAGCTGGCCCTTCTCGCTTGCCGGGCGGCGCAGCGCGGTGTGCAGGACAGCGCGGTCCTCGGTGGTGTTGATGTGCTCGCCGGAGAACATGGCGTCGCGGCGCTCCTCGAGCTTCACCTCGCGGGCAAGATCGCACAGCAGCTTGACGGTCTCATCGGTCACCAGGTTCTTCGACAGATCGAAGTGCAGGTCACCGGCGTCAAAGCTCAGCTTGTTCACGCGCTCGGCATCGGCGGCGAACCAGGCCTTGAGGTCGATACCCTCGGCCTCGAGCTTCTCCTGATGGGCCTCGAGTGCCTTCCAAGCGGCAGTCGACGTAGCATCGATAGGTGCGGCAACAGTTGCCATAGAGTCCTCCTCAGCATACGGGCGCACGCCTCCATGCGCCCGGACATTCAGATGCCACTATTCTAGCGCAGGTCAATACTATAATCAGCGAGCGTTGCCAATCGGCCCCCAAACGGCAACCGACCAAATAGGGACAGGTTTATTTTGGCAGGTCAAACGCTTTACCTACCAAAAATAACCCATCCCTTTATGGCAGATATTAGGCTGCGGCGCACACGCTGCCGAGCAGCTCGCGCAGAGGCGACCCAATGCCTTCAAGCAGTTCGGGCGCGATCTGTCTCTTATACACATCTGACGCTGCCGACGA
>CABSMN010000234.1 GCA_902478765.1 uncultured Collinsella sp. | reverse complement strand
GTCGTCCACAACCTCGTAGTCGGCGTCGACAACGTCATCGTCGGCAGGCTGGGCACCAGCGGCACCGTCGGTCTGCTGCTGAGCGTCGGCGTAGACAACCTGGGCCAGCTCGTAGGCCACGGACTGCAGGGACTCGCCGGCGACCTTGATAGCCTCGACGTCAGAGCCCTCGAGCGCCTTCTTGGCGTCGGCGATAGCGGCCTCGGCCTTGGACTTCACGTCGGCGGAAACCTTGTCGCCCAGCTCGTTGAGGGTCTGCTCGGTGGAGTAGCACAGGCTGTCGGTCTGGTTGCGGACCTCGACCTCTTCCTTCTGCTTCTTGTCCTCCTCGGCATGAGCCTCGGCGTCCTTGACCATACGATCGACCTCGTCGTCGGACAGAGCGGTGGAGCCAGAAATGGTGATCTGCTGCTCCTTGCCGGTGCCCTTGTCCTTAGCGGAGACCTTGACGATGCCGTTGGCGTCGATGTCGAAGGTGACCTCGATCTGCGGCACGCCGCGACGGGCAGCCGGGATACCGGTCAGCTGGAACTTACCGAGCGACTTGTTGTCGCGGGCAAGCTCGCGCTCGCCCTGGAGCACGTTGATCTCGACGCTGGTCTGGTTGTCGGCAGCGGTGGAGTAGACCTCGGTCTTGGAGGTCGGGATCGTGGTGTTGCGGTCGATCATCTTGGTCATGATGCCGCCCATGGTCTCGACGCCCAGCGACAGCGGGGTAACGTCGAGCAGCAGGATGCCCTCGACGTCGCCGGTGAGCACGCCGCCCTGGACGGCAGCGCCGTCGGCAACGACCTCGTCGGGGTTCACGGACATGTTGGGCTGCTTGCCGGTCATGGTCTTGACGAGCTCCTGGACGGCGGGCATACGGGTGGAGCCGCCGACGAGGATGACCTCGGTCAGATCGGAGAGCTTAAGCTTGGCGTCGCGCAGGGCGTTGGTGACAGGCTGCTTGCAGCGCTCGAGCAGGTCGCGGGTGATCTTCTCGAACTCGGCGCGGGTCAGCGTGTAGTTGAGGTGCAGCGGGCCGGACTGGTTCATGGTAATGAACGGCAGGTTGATGGTGGTCTGCTGGGCGGCGGAGAGCTCCTTCTTGGCGTTCTCGGCGGCCTCCTTCAGACGCTGCAGGGCCATGGGGTCCTGACGCAGGTCGACACCGTTCTCCTGCTGGAACTTATCGGCCATCCAGTCGATGACGCGCTGATCCCAGTCGTCGCCGCCCAGGTGGTTGTCGCCCGAGGTGGACAGAACCTCAAACACGCCGTCGGCGAGGTCGAGGATGGAGACGTCGAAGGTGCCGCCGCCCAGGTCGAAGACCAGGATGCGCTGGTCGGTGCCCTGCTTGTCCAGGCCATAGGCAAGAGCAGCAGCGGTCGGCTCGTTGACGATACGCTTGACGTTGAGGCCGGCGATCTTGCCGGCGTCCTTGGTGGCCTGACGCTGGGCGTCGTTGAAGTAGGCCGGGACGGTGATGACGGCGTCGGTGACGGTCTCGCCCAGATACTTCTCGGCGTCGGCCTTCATCTTCGCGAGCGTCATGGCGCTCACCTGCTCGGCGGTGTAATCCTTGCCCTCGATGTCGACGACGGCACGGCCACCCTGGCCCTCCTTGACCTCATACGGCACGGTCTTGATCTCGGAGGTGCACTCGGAGTACTTGCGGCCCATGAAGCGCTTGATGGAGAACACGGTGTTCTTGGGGTTGGTGACAGCCTGGTTCTTAGCGGCCTTACCAACGACGCGGTCGCCGTCGGCACGGAAGCCCACGACGGACGGGGTGGTGCGGTCGCCCTCGGCGTTCACGATAATGGTCGGAGAACCGCCCTCGAGAACGGCCATAGCGGAGTTAGTAGTACCAAGGTCGATACCAAGAATCTTACTCATTAGAAATTCCCTCTCTCTTTTGCGTTCGCGCCGCCTCGACGATCTGTCGCGCGGCGCTTCGGCTTGTCTTTCAGGATGTAGTGTATCCCCTTATGGGCCGGAATATACAAAATCTAAGTCAATTCATATAAGATTTCTTATTGCTGAGAGTTTAGGTTCTTAAATGCGCAGGTAGACGCACTGTTTGAGTTCTCGGCAAATCTATCGAGATCTATGTAGAGATGGCTGAGGTTTGCGTCCGGGGGTGCCTGGGGGCCGTCTTGCGGAAAGCTCATCCCGGTTTGAGCGTGGATTCCGGGTCGCAGTTTCCGTCTGAAGGCTCAACCGGAAACCGTATCCCGTTTTGAGAGCTGATACCGGCTCGCATTTTCCGCTAGCGGGCCTAACCGGAAACTGCAACCCGTTTTTCGACAAAATAATGGGATGCGGTTTCCGCAAGCACGCTCAATCGCCCAATATTTCAAGTCACCTTTAGCTAACATTTGCGCAGCTCATCGGCCTCACCTGCATGTTTTTTAGTAAGCCGTGGCATACTCGGCGAACGGTATGAAGATGCCGGCCAGAGGGTATTGCAAACGGTCGCTCCCGTGGTATGTTTTTGCCCGAATCAAACCGGCGCGCATCGCCTGTAGCGTCGGTCAACAGAGAGGAAACTACCATGGCTCATCCCGTAATTGATGCCGACGAGTGCATCGCTTGTGGCGTTTGCGTCGACTCCTGCCCCGCTGGCGTTCTGGAGCTCCAGGACGTCGCTACCGTCGCTGACGAGGACTCCTGCGTCGCCTGTGGCGCTTGCCAGGACGCTTGCCCCGCTGGCGCGATCACCGAGATCGTCGAGGAGTAACAACTCCCCCACCTGCACACTCAAAAGTACACCGTGCACAAAAAAGGAGGCCTCCGCATCGCCGCGGAGGCCTCCTTTTGCATGTGTGGGCAGCTAATTTGGAGCGGGACCCTTGGCAGTTGCGGTGGAATAGTTCCTGTTTTATGGCTTAGATGCCGATTTTAGGAACTATTTCACCGCAACTTATAGATGCAGCGTCGGCTACGAGAGATCATCCTCGTAGGGCATTAAGTCTGCAAGGTAGCCTTTCTCCTTGAGCATAGCCTCGATCTCGTCGAGGGTTTGCTCGTCCTCCGCCGCGATGCGATGGAAGTGATAGCCGCTCGTCACCGTTAGTAGCGGGAAACTCTTGCCGCTCTCGATATCGCGCAGATAGCGCTCGACATCGCGGCGGTTGCGGA
>CABSMN010000233.1 GCA_902478765.1 uncultured Collinsella sp. | reverse complement strand
GGGGGCCAGCCATAAACGCGGCGACGATGTAGGTCACGAACACGCAGCTCACCAGCAGCAGAATCTTCTCGATGCGCTGGAAACTACCCGACATGGTAAGCATCCACACCAGCAGCGCTACCAACGGCACCGAGATGCTCGCCGGCACGCCAAAGAGAGCAAGGCCGCTGGCGATGCCCGCAAACTCCGAAATGGTCACAGCCGTGTTGGCGATCAACAGCGCCGCCATAGCAAGTACACTCTTGCGCACGCCAAAGCGCTCGCGAATGAGCGATGCCAGGCCCTTGCCCGTGACGCAGCCGCAGCGCGCCGCGGTCTCCTGCGTCACGATGAGCAGCACGGTCATGACAGGAAGCATCCACAGCATCTTGTAGCCATAGCTGGCGCCCGCGCTGGAATACGTTGCAATGCCGCCGGCGTCATTGCCCGAAAGCGCCGCCAGCAGACCGGGACCCATAGCGCCAAAGATGGCCGCGATGGTCAGCTTTTGCTTGGTGCCCGACTTTTGCTTGGTATTTTGCACGCGACCACCTAACCCATGACCGACATGGTGAGCAGCACCGCGGCGATGCAATACGCCACACACGAGATCATGACGGCAATAACGTTCATGGCGGTGCCCGACGTGTTGAGGTCATGCTCGTCACGCCAGAACAGCACCATCAGGTAAATCACGGCACTCATGTTGCCAACCAGGCAAATGATGGCAGCGATATTAAAACACCCGGTAAAGAGTTGCTCCTCAAACATGGGCGCATCGGGGAACGCAGCGGTGCGCACCAGCTGGGCGCACAGGTAGGTCACGAGTGACAGAATCAGGCCCATGCCCGTGCTCTGGAAGAAGAACCCCAGATACGGCTTGGGCTCGTCGTCGTGACCGTCATACTCCAGGAAGTAGTTCTTGACGAACGACACCATGCGCGAGGCCGCCAGCAGCACGAGCGGCATGGCGCACATGGGGAACACCACCAGATGCGCGGAGCCGAGCGCCGTCCCCAGCACGGTCGCCATGATGCACGACGCGATGCCCCATACAACAACCCAGTACTGGCGATGCACGAACCAGCTGAGCACGTTCGTCGAGTCGTCGGACGCGCTGTCGCCCGAGCCGACACCGGCGATCTGCAGGTCCTCCTGATGCTCCTCGGCGATAACGTCCATGGCGTCGTCGAAGGTTACGATACCCAGGATGTGGCGGTTCTCGTCGCAGACGGGGATGGCGACCAGGTCATACTTGGTCATCTCGTCCGTTACGTCTTCCTGGTCCTCGTCGGGCGACACGTAGACCAGGTCGCGATAGGCCAGCTGACCCAGCGTGGCGTCGCGATCGGCTACGATCAGCGTACGCAGCGAAAGCACACCGGTCAGCATGCCGCTCGGATCCTCGGTATAGACGTAGTAGACGCTCTCGAAGTCCTCGTCGAGCTCGCGAATCGCCTCGATGGCGTCACCGACCGTTGCCGTGGCGGGCAGGGAGACAAACTCCGAGGTCATGATGCGGCCGGCGGTGTTGTCCTCATACCCCAGCAGGTTACGAATCGCCTTCTCCTCCTTGACGCCCATCAGGCGCAGGAGCTTCTCGGCCTTCTCGTAATCAAGCTCGTCGATCAGGTCGGCAGCGTCGTCCGGGTCCATCATGGCCAGCATCGACGATGCGTCCGTGTCGGACAGGCCCTCGAGCATCTCGGTCATAAGCTCGTCGTCATCGAACTCCGAGATAGCTTCGGCGGCCTGGGCAGTATCGAGCTGCGCAAACACCTGCGCACGCAAGCGCGGGTCGAGCTGCTCGATAATGTCGGCGATGTCGGCAGGGTGCAGCTCGCCGAGCGTCTTGTGCGACACCGAGAGTTGAATGTTCTTGGTCGAGCGGTCGAGCAGGTCCATGTAGGACCAGGCGATAATGTCCTCGCTGAGCGGCTTGCCCAGGTGCTTCATAAAGCCCTCGACGACGTGCTCGAGCGCGGGGCTGATTGCACGCAGCAGACCGCGGGCGCCGACCTCGGCACCCAGCAGGCGCAGCTGATTTTCGCCCGACATGGAAAACTTGATGTCGTTGACGCGCACGACCTTCATGCCCTGCGTGTCGACGATCTGCTTATTGAGAACATCGCGCGCCAGCAGGAGCTCGGTCGGCTGCAGGTACGAGAAGCGAATATTGGCGGCAGACGTATTGAGATACACGCCCGTCTCGTCGATACGGTCGACCCATTTGCGCCAGCTGATCATGAACGGCGTCTTGCCGGGACCGCGGAACGCGAGCGACGTCACGTGCGGAAAAACTTCGCCGGTTGCAATGCCAAAATCGTTGACCACGCCGAGCTTTTCGCCGTCGACGTCCAAGACTGGCAATTTGAGCATCTCACTCAGATAATTCAATGGTGCTCCCCATCATTATTCCTCCGGACGCGGCCGCGCGTGCGGCGTCCGGGGGCTTCTGGATATGTATACGCATGCGCGGGCGGCACGCCGCTCGACGCTTACACCCCGTGCATGCGCAAAAAGCACCTGCATGGGGTCATCGACTGTATGGTCGAGGTTTGGATTTCACCTGTAACCTTTCTCTTGACCCTCATTAACCGCAGTAACTATAGCATCAGCATCGCCCTGCGGCATCGAATTTATGCGCTGCACATTGCAGGCATACCAAACGCTGACGTATCCGTGACATAGCCATTGGGGACGTTCTTAAACGACTACCCAATGACTACTCTGTGGTGTCATCGTCCTCGGCAAGTTGGGGGAACACGGCGTCCTTGGGCATGGTGACCTTCGTCAGCGAGGTGAGCTTTTTGCTGAGCGACGTGTCCGTCTTGACCAGGTCGCTGAGCGTCACGATCTTGTAGCCGTCGGCGACAAGGCCGTCGATGATCTGCGGCAGCGCCTCGAGCGTCTGCTCGGCGCATTCGTCTCTATCGGTGAGCAGCACGATATTGCCCGGCGTCACCGAATCGAGCACCGTCGAGACCTGCTCGTCGGCACCGTTGAGCAGCCAGTCGCCCGAGTCAATATTCCACGAGACCACGGCGGAGACTAGGTCCATCGCATCAATCCAGTTTTGCTCGTCAAAGGCAGCGTAGGGAGCACGCAGCAGCATCGTCTTCACGCCGGTCGCCGACTTAATCGCATCGGTGCCTTTCGTGATCTG
>CABSMN010000232.1 GCA_902478765.1 uncultured Collinsella sp. | reverse complement strand
ACACTTCTAGCTTCGTCGGCAGCGTCAGATGTGTATAAGAGACAGGCCTTGGCCTTGTCCTCGGCGTCCTTCTTCTCCTTGAGCACGGTCTCCTGTGCGGCGATCTGGTCGAGCAGCGAACGGAAGCGCGAACCGGAGTCGGAAGCGGGAACGGCGCGGCGCTGGGCCTCGCGGGCAGCCTCCTCCTTCTCGCGGGCAAGGCGCTCCTGCTCGGCCTTCTTCTTGGCCTCGGCCTCGGCGCGGGCAGCCTCCTCGGCAGCCTGGGCTGCGGCAAACTGGCGGCGCTCCTCCTCGCGGGCCTTCTCGGCGGCGATGCGCTCGCGCTCGGCCTCGGCAGCGCGTGCGGCTTCCTCGGCGGCAGCTGCCTGCTCCTCGGCCTGCTTGGCGGCCTCGACTTCCTGAGCGCGGGCCTCGATCACCGAGGCGAGCTGCTTGCGGACCATGGCGACATAGGCGTCCTCCAAGGTGGAGGAAGCGGACTTAGCGGGAATCTTCATATCGGCGAGATGACCCATCAGTTCCTTGGAGGTCATGCCGAACTCTTTGGCCAGGGTGGACACACGGACTTTTGCCATATGACTTCACCTACCCTTTCTGGCACCTTGGGTGCCTAGAGACTGAACGAGCGTGGGAGACGCGCCGGGACCCGCCCGGCGCGACCGCGCGCTAGATCAGGTCCTCCGCATCATCGAAGGCGTCGGTGTCGTGGACACCGCAGAAACGGGAGCCGGGACGGGCCTGGTTGCGGCACTGGATGCCGTCCTCGGACACGTACTCGCAGCGGCGGACGTCCTCGTCCTCCTCGTCACCGATCAGGTCGGCGGCGGGCTCCTCGTGAACGGGAACGTTCTTGAGGATGTCGGCGGCAAGCGTCTCGGACTTGATGTCGATGTGCCAGCCGGTCAGGCGCGCGGCGAGGCGGGCGTTCTGGCCCTCCTTGCCGATGGCGAGGGACAGCTGGTCGTCGGGGACGATGACGCCGGCGTAGGCCTTCTCCTCGTCGATGAGGACGCGGGTGACCTTAGCGGGCGACAGGGCGTTGGCGATGTAGACGGCAGGATCGGCATCCCACAGGATGACGTCGACGCGCTCGCCACGGAGCTCGCCCACGACAGCGCGAACACGGCTGCCCTTGGGGCCGACGCAGGCGCCCACGGGATCCAGACGGTCGTCGAGCGAGTGGACGGCGACCTTGGAGCGCTGGCCGGGCTCGCGGGCGATTGACTTGATCTGGACGGTGCCCTCATAGATCTCGGGCACCTCCTGCTCAAACAGACGACGCATGAGCTCGGGGTGGGTACGGGAGATGACAATCGGCGGACGGCTGTGCTCGCCACGAACCGGCTGCAGGTTGGAGTTGGGGTCGCGAACGTCGATGATCACGGCCTTGATATGCTGGTTGTGCAGGTAGCGCTCGCCCATCGGACGCTCGTTGCGCTCGTTCTCGTAACGGCGCTGATCGAAGTGCGGAAGCTCGGCCTCGACGCCTTCACGAATCTTGACGATCGTGAAGTCGGGCGTGGACTGCAGCACGGTACCGCTGATGAGGTCACCGATGCGGCCGGAGAACTCCTCGTAGATCTGCTCGCGGGCGGAGTTACGCACGATGGCGTTGATCTCGGCCTTGGCGTGCTGGGCAGCAATGCGGCTCGTGTTCTTGGGGGTGACGTCGATCTCCTCAAACTCGGTGAAGTTGCCCTCCTCGTCCATGGAATCGTCGATCGGCTCCAGGCGGTAGACGTAGATCTTGCCGGTGGTGCGGTCGATGGTCACCTTGGCGCCCCACTCAAGATGCAGGATCTCGGCATAGCTCTTGGCGAGCGACTGCTCCAGGCGGTCGATCAGGTAGAGCTGGTCGATGTGCTTCTCCTGGCAAAGCTCCATCAGGGCGGACATCATGTCGGATGCTGCCATCTTACTTTCCTTCCTTCGCGGGCTTGAAGTCGTAGGTGGGCTTCAACTTGCACTTTTTAACATCAGAGAAATCGAGGGTGACGGACTCGCCGTCCTCGAGCTCGAGGGTCACGTCGGTCTCGGTCGCAGCGGCAATCTTGCCGGCGTACTTGCGACGGCCCTCAGTGGCGGTGGAGGTGAGCTCACAGTTCTCGCCCTCAAAGCGGGCAAAGTCGCACGGGCGGCGCAGCGGGCGCGCCATGCCCGGGCTCGACACCTCAAGCGTATAGCTCGAAGAGATAGGGTCGAGCTCCTCAATCACATCGCCGACCCACTTGGTGTTGGCCGTGACGTCGTTGAGAGACAGGCTCTGACCCTCGGCACCCTCGATACGCACGCGCACGCAGGGGGCCTTGGTGGCGCCCACGAGCTCGACGTCGACGATGTCGACATCGTGCTGGGGAGCGACGGCCTCGAGCGCGTCGATGATCGCCTGCTCGGTCTTGGTCTTGACCATTGCGGCACCTCCATCCATACAAAAAAGAAGCGGGGCCGAAACCCCACTTCTTTCAATTACAACTTCATTTGCAAGCAAACTATACCAATAGCTGCGGAAACGCGCAAGCACAGTACGAATCTGCAGGTCAGCGTGCGCACAGCTTCTCCACAAGAATAGGACAATTGGTCGAAGAACCCCAAGCGGCGCACCCTCAACAGCCCCAAAACGGGCCATGCGTCCCATTCCACAGGCCCGTTCGGACCCCAAGCATTCCTCCCCGAGCCCCTTTCGATCAGACTTACGCTAAGGGGCATTCTGCAACAAGCCAGCCAGCAAGTCGCACAACGACGAACCTTTCCAAATCCTCTACGGCAAGGAGGCACACATGAAACGTCTAGGCACCCCTTGCATAACTGCGCTCGCCTTCGCAACGTGCTCGTTGGCCCTCTTAGGCTGCGGCAACACGAATGGCAAAACCGGAACATGCGAACCGAACCCTGGCAGCACCAAAGCCATCGAGAAAACGACGCCATCGGAGAGCTTCGACAAAATTAACGAAGACATCGTCGATCCCCAGGGCCTGGGTCCCGATTCCCAAGAACAGTTCCCCATCGACCTTGAGGCAGACGAGAACGTCCATGTTGCCTGCGTGGGCAAGGACACGGATGGCTACGGCGACGCCGTTTTGGTCTTTGCGGTGACAAACAACACCGATGTCGACATGATGTTTGGCGATGTCGATGCTTATGCCTACGTCAACGGTGCCGTCCGCGACGTGAGGACTGTCTCTTATACACATCT
>CABSMN010000231.1 GCA_902478765.1 uncultured Collinsella sp. | reverse complement strand
CCGTCAAGCTCATCTGCGACATGTTCAACCGCCTGTATTTCTTTGAGGACCTGGGCCCCTTTGCCGTTCGCGCCGGCGCGCTGGTCCTTATGGCGCTGCTGTTCGTTGCCGCCGCCACGCTGATCTTTGGAAGGAGCCGCTATGAGCACCTTTAAGACTGCGCTTCGCATGGCGCTCGCGCACCCGCTCTATCTGCTCATCTACACGGTGTTCATTTCTCTGCTGGGTGTGTTTATCGCGGCATCGGTGAGCTGGAACTCGTCGCAGCTCACCGAGTATAAGCCCTACGATGCCAACGTGATCGTGGTCGACCGCGATGACAGCGACCTTTCGCGTGCGCTTACCAAGCATCTGGGTTCGCGCTTTGAGCTGGTCACGGGCGTCGGCGACGATACGTACAATCTTGCGGACGCGCTTTCCAAGAGCAATAGCGCCAAGGGCAGCGCTGACTGCGTGTTCTTTATCCCGGAGGGGTTTGAGGGCGACCTCGTTGCAGCCGCCCGCGCGGGGGAGTCCCTGCCCAAGCTCGATGTGACCTACGGTGCCGGCACCATGGCGGCGGCGCTCTCGTCTGCCGAGGCCTCGCGCTGGATCTCGCTCGCGGGCGCTGCGGCCGCACTTGAGCCCGCCGCCTCTAACGGCGACGTTGCCAAGGCCGCCGAGCATGCGGCCACCGAGCGTGCCGAGGTCGAGATCGAGCAGGTCAAGGTCGATTCGACTGCCGCCGCCACGCTCGAGTCGTATTTCAACTTCGGTGCGTACGCGATTATCTCGTCGGTCATCGTGTCGGTGGGGTTGGTGTTCTCGGGCATGAACGAGCCTGAGCGCGTGCGTCGTATGGATGCCGGTCCAATCTCCGAGCGCCGGCGCTCGCTTGCCGTGTTTGCAGCCGCCGCCGTGATCACCGTCTGCATCTGGTTTGTGTCGACCATGATGGGCGTCGTGGGCTTTGCCGGCGCGGTCGCCGAGGTCGGCGCGGGCCGTGTGTGCTTGGCGCTGGCAGCGACGTTTGCCCTGGCGTGCACGCCGCTGGCCGTTGGCTTTGCGCTGTCGAGCCTGGGTGCGCGCGAGGAGCTGCTCAACGGTGTGGGCAACCTGCTCGGCATGCTCATGACGTTTTTGGGCGGCGCCTGGATGCCGCTGTCGCTGATGGGCCCGGCCGTGCAGACGGTGGCGCACTTTGTGCCGACATATTGGGTGAACGACGCGATCGGCAAGGCGCTCGCCTCGGATTTGACGTCCGCCGTGCTGGGCGACATTGTCTGCGACCTGGGCGTCACGGTGCTCTTTGCCGTGGCCATCGCCGCCGCAGGCCTAGCCCTCGCCCACAACAAATCCCGCGCCTAACCGCCTAGTCGTTGGGTACTCATTGGGGACAGACTTAAACGACTAGTCATTGGGGACAGTCTTTGCCGAACCGCCGGCTTGCCGGCCGGGTTGCCAAGGACTGTCCCCAGCTGCCGGCAGAAAGGAAACGTCCCTAACTGCCGGGTGGCGAAAGAGTGTCCCCAACAGCTAGTCATTTAAGAACGTCCCCAATGACTAGTCTTGAAACAAATCCCCACTCTCGCCCCAAAATAGTTCGCCAAGGTTTACTATTACGTTCATAAAGTAGTACAAGGCTAACAATGGGGGATACCATGGCAACGCAGAGAGCCTACGTCCAGGTTAAGGATCTCAAAAAGCACTACGGCGATGGAGATGCACGCCTGACGGTGCTCGACGGCATCGACACGTCCATCAACCGCGGAGAGATCTGCGTCATGCTGGGGCCTTCGGGTTCGGGCAAGTCGACGTTTCTTAACCTGATCGGCGGCCTGGAGGATGCCGACGGCGGCTCCATCATGGTGGACGGCTGCGACCTCACGGTGCTCAAGCCTACCGACCTGGGCGAGTATCGCCGCCGTGAGCTGGGTTTTGTCTTCCAGTTCTACAACCTGGTGCCCGATCTCACCATCAAGGAGAACATCGAGGTCACGGCGCACCTGTCCAAAAACCCGCTCAATGTCGACGACCTGCTGCGTTCGCTGGGCCTCTACGAGCACCGCAACAAGTTCCCGCGCCAGGTCTCGGGCGGCCAGCAGCAGCGCTGTGCCATCGGCCGTGCGCTCGTCAAAAACCCGGGCCTGCTGCTGTGCGACGAGCCCACCGGCGCGCTTGACTACAAGACGTCCAAGGAAATCCTGCAGCTCATGGAGGATGTCAACCGCACCTACGGCTGCACCATCATCATTGTCACCCACAATGCCGCCATCGCGCACATGGCCAATCGCGTGCTGCGCCTGCGCGACGGGCACATCGTCGAGGATGAGCTCAACGAGTCGCCCGTTGCGGCCGCCGAGCTCGATTGGTAGGCGGCGCCATGACACCTCTCGCAAAACGTCTCCCGCGCGAGCTGCGCCGCAATATCGGCAAGTACCTGGGCATCTTTTTGCTTATGTGCGGAAGCATCGCTCTCACCTCGGGATTTTTGCTCGCAGCGCATTCCATCGGCTGCCTTATCGATGACATGCGTGATGCGTACGCGATTGAGGACGGCCGCGTGACCACTTCCTTCGAGGCTACCGACGATCAACTCAAGGCCGCCGAGGATGCAGCCGGCGACGTCGGCGGCGTCACGCTCTACAAGAATTTCTCCATCGACGCCATCATCAAAAAGACCGCCGGCGACGACGGCACCAAGCGCACGCTGCGCACCTATGCGCACCGCGCTAAGGTGGACATTGCGTCCTACTGTGAGGGCAAGGAACCCAAGGCGGATGACGAGGTGGCCATCGACCGTGTCTTTGCCACCAATAACAACCTGTCCGTGGGCGATAAAGTCGAGCTCGAGGGTCGCACCTACACCATTTGCGGCATCATGACCCAGCCCGATAGTCAGGCGCTGTTCCTCAACAATTCGGACTTTACGGTGAACACCATCACGTACGGCGTGGCCGAGGTCACCGATGGCGGCTTTGCCGCGCTCGAAGATGCCGGCGGCGCACCCGCCTACACCTACTCCTTCACCTTTACCGATCGCGACCTCCCCACCGCGGACCGCATCGACGCCGAGCAAGATATGGTCGAGGCACTGACCGACGCCGATGCGCGCGTGGACGATCTGACCGACGCCGATTCCAATCAGGGCATTGGCTATGCGCGCGATGACGTGGACGGCGACTCCATGATGTGGATGACGCTGCTCGACATCATCATCGTGA
>CABSMN010000230.1 GCA_902478765.1 uncultured Collinsella sp. | reverse complement strand
AGAGCAGGAAACCTTATATCCGGCCCCTCCGTCCGGGGACCGCGCCGTACCAGCTACAACGTCATGTTCGGATCGGCGTCGACGTCGAACGGCGAGATTTCACCTCGGTCGAATTTACGGCGGGCGACCTCCGCGATCATGGCTGCGTTATCGGTACAGGCAGACAAGGGCGGCACCGTTACGCGAATCCCCTGACGTCCAAGCTTCTTGATCATCATCTCGCGCAAATGCGGGTTGGCCGAGACGCCGCCGCCGATGCAGTATTCCTTACATCCGGTAGCGTGCAATGCGTTTTTGGCCTTCTTGTACTGCACGTCAAAGACAGCTGCCTCAAACGAAGCTGCCAGATCGGGCAGGTGAATCGTGCGCCCGGCCTTGGTCTCCTGCTCGATGTAGAGCGTCACGGCCGTTTTAAGACCCGAAAGCGAGAAACGATAGTCTCCCCTGCTGCTAAGCGCGCGGGGAAAATCGATCGCGCGGGGATTGCCTGTCTCGGCCAGCTTGGAGATGATGGGGCCACCGGGATAGCCCAGACCCAACGCCTTGGCTACCTTGTCGAAGGCCTCGCCCACAGCATCGTCGAGTGTCTCACCAAGTACCTCGTAGTCGCCCCATGCCTTCACGTGCACGAGCATGGTGTGCCCGCCCGAGACAAGCGTAAAGATGAACGGCGGCTTGAGGTCGGGCTGCGCCAGCAAGTTGGCAAACAGGTGCCCCTCCAGATGGTTGACGCATACGAGCGGCTTACCGGCGGCGTAGGCAAAGCCTTTGGCAAAGGCAACGCCCACCACGAGGGCGCCCACCAGGCCCGGACCCTGTGTCACGCCCACGGCGGCAAGCTCGCTGGGGGCAATGGCTCCACCCTCAAGACCAAGCGATACTGCGGCATCCTCGAGCGCCGCATCCACGACACTCACAATCACCTCAACGTGTTTGCGCGAGGCGATCTCGGGCACCACGCCGCCAAAGCGGGCATGAAAATCAATCTGTGTCGACACCTGGTTGGCCAGCATATTGCCATCCGCATCGATAATCGCCACGGCCGTCTCGTCGCAGGAACTCTCGATAGCGAGCACTAGGCGGTGGCGCTCAATTTCGGCACGCTCCCCCTCGGAGCGCCCAGGCGCAGGCAGCGGCCATACGCGCTGCTCTGCCGCCGTCGGCTCGGGCGAAGCATTGTCGACCGGAAGCACCAGGGGCAGCGGGGCCGTCATGACGATGGCGTCCTTGCCGGCACCGTAGTAGCCACGACGACGACCCGCCTCGGTAAAGCCCAGAGCGTTATAAAGCGCGATCGCTCCCTCGTTGCCGTCCTCAACCTCGAGCGAAGCCGTGGTGCAGCCGAGCATCTGGGCATCATAGCTCACGTGCGACAGCAGCTTGCGGGCAATGCCCTCACGGCGATGTGCCGGGTCGACGGCGACATCCAGAATCTGTACATCACCGTCCACGACCATACCGCCGGCAAGGCCCAGCAGCTTGCCATCGTCGTGTGCCACCCACCAACTACGCGGCGCAGCGACGTCCTCGCCCAGTTCGGACAAGAACATGCCCGGCGTCCACGCCTCGTGTCCGGCACCTTCAAAGCAGGCAGCCTCCAGCGCGCTCGCGCCCTCGGCATCCGCCGCGCCCATGGGACGGAACTGCAGATGACGACCGGCGAGCTCATCGGCAACGCCCGTAATTTCGCTCTGCGCACTCTCGGCAAGACCAAGACGCTTGCGCTCGTTTTCCTCGGCATCCGAAAGGCGCGTGTAAATCGGCAGGACGCGGGCCGGATCGCCGTCACCCGCAGCGTGTGCGAGCAGCAACCCCTCGCCCGAAGGCCACCACAGGTCGCGCTCCACGCAGCGGGCGGTCTCGTCCTCACCCAGCAGCTTGCCATAGCGCACGAGACCGTCACCGGTCAGCTGAACCTGGTCCCAGTCCGCTGCTCGGCGCCACTCATCGAGCGCCACGGCGGCCTTGACCACGTGTTCGCGCTCAAATTGACGCTCGGGACCCTCATCGCCCAGCATATATAGTGCCGGATATACCTCACCGCGCATGGCATCGGCCAAGATACCAAGCTTGCCGCGCACGCCAGCCTTCCACGCCGTCCAAGCGCAAGCGTCGAGCGTCGACACGCCCAGCAGTGGAACATTGGCACCGCGCGCGAGGCCCTTGGCAGTGGAGATGCCGATGCGCACACCCGTAAACGACCCCGGGCCGCGGCCGACCACGTAGTAACCAACATCGCTGCGATCCAGACCGGCTTGAGCCAGCACGCCATCAACGGTATTCACGAGCTCAACGTTGGCGTGACGGCGACACATGTGGTCGCCACTCACGAGCTTCGTCTCGCCCGTCTGCCCATCAATCCAGCTTGCCGCGCAGGCAAGCATGTCGGTCGAGGTATCGAGCGCCACCACCAGCGCGTTGTCGTTATGCAAGCTCATCTTGTACAGCCTTATCAATCAAATGGGAAAGCTCCATTGCGCGGTCACCGTGTGCCTCGAGCGTTATCGTTCGCACGTCGCTATCGTTCTCATCACGCTTAAGCGTTACCGAAAGATACTCGTCCGTCAGTTCGTCCTGGAACTGTTCGCCCCACTCCAACAGACAGGCACCCTCATAGCCCAGTACATCGAAAATGCCCGTATCCTCGAGCTCGTAAGCATGCTCCAGACGGTACAGGTCAAAGTGAAACAGCGGAATACGCCCCTGGTCATGAACGGCCATGAGTGCGAATGTGGGGCTCGTGACCATATGGCCGTCGCCCAAACCACGCGAAACGCCCTTGGTAAAGTGGGTTTTGCCCACCCCGAGGCCGCCGGTCAAAATCAGCACATCACCGTCTTCCAGACACGGCGCAACCAACTCGCCAAAATGCTCCGTATCGGCAGAGCAAACCGTTTTATAAATACCTACCCCCAGGCGCTCCAGGGACATATATGCTCCTTATTATTCCGAGGCACCCTCTGGCGCGGGATGCCGCTCCAGATAGTCACCCAGCATCTTAAAGTCTTCCTCCAGCAGCTCCTGCCACGCCGGATTACGCAGCGCCGCCGCCGGATGAAACGTGGGCATCACCACAAAATGCCCCATCTGATGGAACCTGCCGCGCAGCTTGGTGATGCCGATCTCGGTCTTAAGCACAAAGTGCGTCGCGGGGTTACCGAGCGTCACGATGCTGTCTCTTATACACATCTGACGCTGCCGACGAAGCTAGAAGTGTAGA
>CABSMN010000229.1 GCA_902478765.1 uncultured Collinsella sp. | reverse complement strand
AGATGCAGCGTAGTCTCGTGGGCTCGGAGATGTGTATAAGAGACAGGATCGAAGGCCTGTCTGCGCCTGCTGGGTGTGGCGTTACCACTCATCCTCATGCTCATGGTGACCAAGCTCAACGACCTTGCCAACGCCTGCGTCGAGGTGCTGCACGTACCGTATCGCTATGCCTTCACCTTTACCACGGCGCTGCGCTTTGTGCCGGTGTTTGGTCAGGAGATGAACGCCATCATGGAAGCGCAGACCGCGCGCGGCGTCGAGTACGACACCAAGAACCCTATCAAGAAGCTTAAGCTCATGCTGCCACTGTGTGTGCCGCTGCTCATCTCGAGCGTGGGCAAGACCGATGCCACGGCCTTGGCGGCAGAACAGCGCGGCTTCTATCTGCGCACGCGCGCCAGCTCGTACAAGCGCTACCCCATCAAGGGCCTGGACATCGCCGTACTCATCGTCAGCATCGCCCTCATCGCCATCGGCTTCCTGTTCTAGTTCGCCACCGACAGCAACCGCCCAACGCAAAAGGCCTCGGCTCGCACCAAACGAGCCGAGGCCTTTATTGTTTCACCAGATAAAACCTACCAAAATTAACCTGTCCCTTTTTGACGGGTCGGAAGCTAGAGGCGGTAGGGGACGCCGCTGCGGATGATGGATTCGCGCACCAGGACATCCATAGCATCGAGGGTGATCTCGGGCATCTCTCGATACTTCTGCAGCACCGATAGCTCGGTGCAGGCCAGAATGACACGGTCGCAGCCGCTACGGGCGAACTCCCACATCACGCGGTCGAACTTATCCATATCGGGCTCACGTCCGGCTTTCACATCATCGTAGATAAGCGACATCACATCGTTCTGACGTTTCTCGCTGGGATAGACAACCTCAACACCCGCAGCCTCGCATTCGCAGCCGTAGACGCCCGCGCCCACGGTTCCGTCGGTGCCCATAATGCCAATCTTGTGCACTGGCTCGGCCGGCATACTCAGGTTGGGGTCGAACTCGCACTCCCCCATCACCGCACCCGCAAGGGCATAGCGCACCGACTCACGCGGCATGTGAATAATCGGCACCTTCGTAAACGACTGGATCTGGTCGTAGAAGTAGTGCGACGTGTTGCAGGGAATGGCAATGTGCGCACAGCCCAGCGACTCGAGTGCCTGGGCACACTCTTTCATGGTCGCCAGCAGCTTGGCATGCTCGCCGGTCTTAATGGCAAGCGTGCGGTCGGGCATGGTCGACTTGGAGAGCACCACCATGTCGATATGTTCCTGATCGCAGGCAGCAGCCGTATGGCGCACCACCTGGTCGTAGTAATACGACGTGGCCTCGGCGCCCATGCCGCCGATAACTCCCAGCTTTTCCATCGCCGCCTCCTTGGTGACGCTTGCGCAATTGCGCGTATCATACCCGCGCCCGCCCGATGTAAACCGGACGGGCGCCGCACTCATCTACTTGTAATACGTCTTGAACAGCTTAAAGTGGCGCAGCTTGGTGTGCCACATGCGCAGCCAGCGGTTAAAGACAAAGTCGCCCTTCATAAACGAAGGGTCGGCGCCCTTGCCTTCCTTGTCCAGACGATGCACCTTAGCGCGCAGCTCGGGATCCTTGACGTACTTGTCGACGACGCCCATGGGGACGACCATCCACAGGGCCTCGTCCTGAGCCGTCACAAACTCCGGCTCAAACGGGCGGTTGAACACATACTCGTCCACCACATACTTGGCAACGTTAAAGCCGCTGTTAGTGACGTAGTAGTTGCTGCGACCTTGGCGCGTGTTGAAATCGAAGAACTTAAACGAGCCGTCGCGCTCGTCGTACTTAACGTCAAAGTTGGAATAGCCCACAAAGTGAAGGTCCTCGAGCAACTTGCGCACGCCGCCCATGAGCTCGTCATTGGGCTCGGTGATGATACAGGCGTGGTTGCCGACACCGTGAGGCTGATGCTCCTCGAGCAGCACGTGACCCAGGCACATCATGCGCACCTTGCCGTTGCGGTCGGAATAACTGGTGAGCACGCGCATGTACTCGTCATTGCCGGGCACGCGATCCTGCAAGATCAGGTCGTCGGTGTAGCCGCTGGCATACGAGTCGCGAATGACCTGTTCCAGCTCGGCACGGTCGGCAATCTCATAGGCCTTTTTCTGGCCCTCGAACTCATGCTGCCACCACATGATGCCGTCAGAAGGCTTCAGAATCATCGGGTAAGGAAAATCGATCTGGTCGAGCACTTCGGCAGGCGCCTCACCCTGGGCATCGAGCATCGCCTTGGTAAAGGTAAACGTGTGCGGATAGGGCACGCCATGCTTCTCGCACAGCTCGTAGAAGATCTCCTTCTTCTG
This sequence comes from uncultured Collinsella sp., assembly GCA_902478765.1. Lineage (GTDB taxonomy): Bacteria > Actinomycetota > Coriobacteriia > Coriobacteriales > Coriobacteriaceae > Collinsella. The sequence continues at coordinate 894 of CABSMN010000229.1, read as the reverse complement.
ACACTGTTCAAGCATGCTATAGGGAGCGTAAGGCGCGACGATATTATCCGCCAACTCATGGGCATCCTTGGCCTGAGCCACGAGGGCAACATAGTTATCGCCACAGCCCACAAGGACAATCGTCTTATCGGCATGCGCTTGGGCAATGCCGTTGACGGTCCTGAGCATCACGGGCATGGTATCGATATCCACGTTGGGCGTGTAGTCGATAATCTGGCTGCGGTACGCGGGACCCGTCTGGTACTTGCCAAAGACCAGACTCTTGACCTGGTACTCCTCGTAGAAGGCGCGCGCCACCGAATAGGCGTTGATGTCGCCACCGAGCAGCACGGGAATGAACTCGCGCTCTGTAAACTGCAATGCCATGGAAACTTCCTATCATGAACTGCCCACACAACGGGCGGTCTTTGCGCAACTGATTTATTCTAGCGTGCCAAGCCGCCAGTACCCAAAGCTCCACCGTATCTATGGCAATCGGAGGAGCAAACTCGGCGCAAAGACAGCACTCACCGCTGTACGACAACGGGCAATGAACCTACCGTTGTTGTAGGATTAACATATTGTCAATCCCATAAGCGAAAGGCGCACGCGTGCCCCAAGAACATCTGACCGACAACCCCATCCTTGACGCCGCAAAACGCGAGCTAGCGGAACGCTCACAGACAACCGCTCCCCTACGCACCGCCAGCAACGCCTACGAAGGACCCGCCCGCATCGTCTCGATTAACACGTCGGCGCACAAAGGCACACGCAAGTCTCCCGTCGCCGATGGGCACGATACCGTCATTGAGCAGTTTGGCCTCGCTTCCGATGCGCACGCCGGGCACTGGCACCGCCAAGTCTCGTTTTTGGCCGCAGAGTCCATCCAGACGGCGCAGGCCCGCGGACTCGATG
>CABSMN010000228.1 GCA_902478765.1 uncultured Collinsella sp. | reverse complement strand
GCCTATCACCAGTTGGTAAACGAGATGGGTGTCGAGGGCGCCAACGAGCTGCTCGACAAGCTCGAGTTCCACCCTGTCTTTACCGCACATCCCACCGAGGCCCGTCGTAAGGCCGTCGAGGGCAAGATTCGCCGTATCTCCAACCTGCTGGAGGAGCGTCCGCGTCTGGGCGGCTCCGACCTGGTGGAGAACGAGCGCCATATGCTGCAGGAGATCGACGCCCTGGTGCGTACGAGCCCCATCGCGCTCAAGAAGCCCACGCCGGTCGAGGAAGCCGATACCATCATCGACATCTTCGATAACACGCTGTTCGACGTTATCCCCGTCATCTACCGTCGTTTTGACGACTGGGTGCTGGGCGACAAGGCCGGTACCGTGCCGCCGCTGTGCCCGGCGTTCTTCCATCCCGGCAGCTGGATCGGCTCCGACCGCGACGGCAACCCCAACGTCACCGCCAAGGTGAGCCGCGAAGTCGCCGCCAAGTACTTCACTCACATGGTGCTCAAGCTCGAGGACAAGTGCCGCCGCATCGGCCGCAACCTCACGCTCGAGGCCACCTACAGCAAGCCTTCTGCCGAGCTCATTAACCTGTGGAACCATCAGGTCGAGATGAGCCCTCGTTACACGGCCCGCGCCGAGCTGATCTCCGAGCACGAGCCGCATCGCGCCGTCATGCTCGTCATGGCCGACCGCCTGAACGCCACCGTGCGCCGCATCACCGACACCATGTACCACAGCGCCGACGAGTTCCTGGATGACCTGCGCGTCGTCCAGCGTTCGCTTGCTGCCTGCGGTGCCGTCCGTGCCGCCTACGGTCCGGTCCAAACCATCATCTGGCAGGTCGAGTCCTTCGGCTTCCATATGGTCGAGATGGAGTTCCGTCAGCACTCCGTGGTGCACGCCCGCGCCCTCAAGGATATCCACGAGAACGGTATCCATGGCGATCTGCAGCCCATGACGCGCGAGGTCATCGATACCTTCCGCGCCATCGGCTCCATCCAAAAGCGCTACGGCAAGAAGATGGCACACCGCTACATCATCTCGTTTACCAAGAGCGCCCAGCATGTGGCCGACGTCTTTGAGCTTGCCCACCTGTCCTTTGCGCACGAGGAGGACGTTCCCGAGCTCGACGTGATCCCGCTGTTCGAGCAGCTCGAGGACCTCGAGGGCTGCGTCGACGTGCTCGACCAGATGCTTACGCTGCCCGTGGTGCAAAAGCGCCTTGCCCAGACCAACCGCCGCATGGAGGTCATGCTGGGCTATTCCGACTCCTCCAAGGATGCCGGTCCTACCACGGCCATGCTCGCGCTGCACTCCGCGCAGGAGCGCATCGCCAAGTGGGCAGAGAAGAACGATATCGACCTGGTGCTCATGCACGGTCGCGGCGGTGCCGTGGGCCGTGGCGGCGGCCCGGCCAACAAGGCCGTGCTGGCGCAGCCCAAGGGTTCGGTCAATTGCTTCTTTAAGCTTACCGAGCAGGGCGAGGTCATCTTTGCCCGTTACGGCAACCGCACGCTGGCTCAGCGCCATGTTGAGTCCGTTGCCGCCGCAACGCTTTTGCAGTCGGCCCCGAGTGTCGAGAAGACCAACACCGAGACCACGCAGAAGTTCTGGGATATGGCCGAGAAGCTCAACGCCGTAAGCCACGAGCGCTATCTGGACCTGCTGAACACCGAGGACTTTACACCGTGGTTCTCGACCGTGACGCCGCTGACCGAGGTCGGTCTGCTGCCGATCGGCTCGCGTCCTGCCAAGCGCGGTCTGGGTGCCAAGTCGCTCGACGACCTGCGTACCATTCCGTGGATCTTCAGCTGGAGCCAGGCGCGCATCAATCTGGCTGCTTGGTACGGCCTGGGTACCGCCTGCGAGCAGTTTGGCGACCTGGACCAGCTTAAGGCTGCCTACCAGGAGTGGCCGTTCTTCCGCACCTTTATCGACAACATCGAGATGTCGATCGCTAAGACCGATCAGCGCATCGCCAAGATGTATCTGCACCTGGGCGACCGCCAGGATCTGTCCGAGAAGGTCTTTACCGAGATGCAGCTCACCCGTAAGTGGGTCCTTGCCATCGTCGGTGATGAGTGGCCGCTGCAGCGCCGCCGCGTGCTCGGCTGCGCCGTCCGCGTGCGCAACCCCTATGTCGACGCCCTGTCCATCGCCCAGGTCCGCGCCCTTCGCGAGGTGCGTATGAACCAGGACGAGATGGCCGATGAGAAGAAGGCCGAGTACATGAGCCTGATTCTTTCGACTGTGACCGGCGTCTCGGCAGGACTGCAGAACACGGGGTAATCGATAGCCCTGTAGTCGTCCGGGCCCGCCATCAGTTTACTTTTAGGCACGTCCTCGGACATGCAAGAAGCCCTCGCTGCGCACTTCGTGCGGCGAGGGCTTCTTGCGTCCTGCGGAGTGTGCCTAAAAGTAAACTAATGGCGGGCCCTGCGATGTCCGGTCTTCGGCGGATTACTGGCTGGGGGAATTAATGGCGCGCTTCGCGCGTTTGGAAAGGGCTTCGTGCTGCGGAATGCATTCAGAGGGAAACCCATCGGGTCCCTTCGTCCTCGGTCTTCAGGGATTAAAGCTGAGGAGAAGAATTGTGCGCTTCTTGCCTTACGACTGTAGCGGCCGCGGTCCCGTTTGGGGTCGTGGCCGTTTTGTTGTGGGTCAAATATGAACGTTGTGTTAATGAGTCGGTGGACGGTGGTGTTTTTCGGTGAGCGGCGTATCCTTCCAACGGTTTATCTAGTGTGTCAGTTGAAAGGAAGAGGGCGCTCGTCGTTGTTTGAATGTGAACTACCGTTTGACCACAAGACGTTGCATCTAGAGCTCGAGGATAAGAACTTCGCGGGTGTGATGGAAGGTCATCAAAACGAGTTTAAGACTACAAAATCGCAGGAAGAGCTGGTAGAGGAGTCGCTTGCCAATCCTTATGGCTCGCCTTCGCTCGAGGAGCTTTGTGCTGGCAAGAAGGATATCGTCATCATTAGCTCCGATCATACGCGTCCCGTTCCCTCGCGAGTGACGATGCCTATTCTGCTGCATCACATCCATTCCGCTGCGCCCGAGGCTCGCGTGCGTATTTTGGTTGCTACGGGTATGCACCGTCCGTCGACGCACGAGGAGCTCGTCAATAAGTATGGCGAGGAGATCGTTGCCAACGAGGAAATCGTTATGCACGTCGCGACTGACGACAGCATGATGAAAAAGATCGGCACCCTGCCTTCTGGCGGCGAGTGCATCA
>CABSMN010000227.1 GCA_902478765.1 uncultured Collinsella sp. | reverse complement strand
TCGTGGGCTCGGAGATGTGTATAAGAGACAGGGTATTGGGGTCGCCGCCCTGGATAACAAAACCGGGCACATAGCGATGGAACTTAAGGCCATCATAGAAGCCCATCGTGGAAAGCTCGCAGAAGTTCGCGACATGAATGGGAGCGCCCTCGCCGTCAAACTTGACCTTGATGGTACCCTTCGACGTCTCGATTACGGCGCACTCGTCGCCGACAAGCTGATACTCGGGCGTGTAGAGCTCTTTCTTAAAACCAAACATGTGGTTCCTTCCTCGTGCGTTTAAAGCATATTTGTACGAATTGTAGCAATAAGCACGGGTTTACATCAATTGCGCACGTAGGTTATGCCGACTATGGCGAACTAATTTTAGGAACGCTGCTGCGGCTTCCAGGAACCCACATTGGCATCGTACTGGTTCAGCGCGCTGTTGCCGCCCTGCGCGATGGGCGCCAGGATCTCGCTTTGGTGGGAACTCATCGACTCGCCATCGGGAATGGCCAGCGAGATATCCCAGCTCTGGCAGATCACGTCGACGCGCTCATACATCCACTCGGCAAGCTGCTTTAAGTGGGCGATGTCATCCGCATAGACCGTATCGTCCTGTACTTTCAGGTTGTTGAGCTCATCTTGCGTCTTTTTGATCTGGTCGCGTAGGGCGTAGGCACTCTGCGACAGCTCCTGACGGGTGGACAGCGGCGTTCGGAGATAACCGTTGTTAAAGGAATCGATGACCTCGCCGATCTGGTCCTCGTCAGCGTAGGACACGATGGTCTGATACAGACCATCGAGCCTGGTATAGAGCTGATCATCGGTGAGCACGGTTTCTTCCTGAACCACCTCGGCAGAATCGCCCTGCTTGGTATCGTCCTCAGTCGCCTCGCCCTTTTGACGCGTGGGGAAGGTGGTTTGTGCAGCTTGGCCAAACTGGTCGTAGAAGCCAGGCATAACACCCATGGGATCGGTCGTCACGAACCAATAGGCACCACCGCACACGACGGCAAGGACCGCGATGATAATGAGCGGCTTGGGAATATGACGCTTATGCTTGTGATAGGCGTCCTCGTCGGGGTGCACCTTGCGCTTGGGTTTTTGAGCATCGTCATGCAGGGAAACGGGCGTGGGAATATCGACCTTGGGGATACCGAAATCCTTATCGAAAGCTGGCAGCACGCAGGTCTCATTGGGGTCGGCGGCGTCCGAAAGCACCGCAGCGGCAGAGGCCGGCGCATGCGGCACCTCGGTATCGATCTGCTCTTGCGTTAGGCGCGGAAAGCCCGCCGTGCGGCCCGCTGCCAGGTCGGATGCTGCCGCATCCTCGGAGAGGATACCCGGAGCGGGGCGTCCGCATTTGGGGCACGTACGATCATGCGGAGAAAGACGGGCACCGCAGCCCTCACAGAACACGAATTCGGTGTGCTCGGGACCATCGCCCGGACCCACATAGGCGTTGCAGTAGGGGCAGAACGAGGCGCCGTCCTCGATAGTCTTAAGGCAATGCGGGCAGATCACGGCATCCTCTTTTCGAAGCAATTCAAATAATCGAGGTTAGAGCATAACATCGCCACGGCCCTACAGGAGCAAGGCACCAATTCAACATCGCCAGGGCGCGTAGTTACTTCTTCTTTTTGCTCGGCATCGAGACTTTGATGCCTTGGGCGGACTTGGTTACGCGAGAGCGCTTGGCTCCGCTACCCTTCTTTTTCTTGGGCTGGGCCTGGGCCACGCCCTCGAGTGCGCGGGCCTCGGCCTCGCGAGCGGTGCGATCTTCGCGGCGCTGCGCCATGTCGGCGGCGACGCGCTTGGCAAAACGCTCGGCCGTCGAACCCGTCGAGCTCACCTTGCCGCCACCGCGACCCAGGTGGACGCGCACACCGCGGCCAAAACCAGTTGCGGCATGACGACGACGCGGCTTGAGCGAATCCATCATCGTGGCGAGCTTAAAGAACACCGAGCAGGTAAAGACCACGATGACAGCCAAGATTACCATCTGGCCCATCGACAGGTTGGCAATAGACAGCAGCTCCGGGAATCCGATAACGCCCACCAGGATGCCGGCGACAACAAACACGAAGAGCACCACACGTAAGGGCGTGAGAGGCTGCGAGATGCGCCAGATCAGGCTGACGCTCGCCGCGCACGACGAAAGCAGGCACATCGTAGACAGCGTGAGCTGGCTAAAGCCAAACACGCGCGCCACAAAGATATCGAGCGCCGCGGCCAAAATGACCGCAATCGACGCCGGCAGTGCCCGCTTGAGCACGTTCGTCAGGAACGACCCCTTCACGCGAGCATTGTTGGGCTCCAGGCCCAACACAAAGCCCGGCGCGCCGATGCAGAAGAAGTTGATGAGCGTCATCTGAATCGGCTCGAAAGGGTACGGCGGCAGCGCGATGCACAGCGCCGCCAGGCCCATCGAGAACAGCGTCTTAGTCAGGAACAGCGAAGCCGAACGCTGCAGGTTGTTGATGGAGCGACGGCCCTCGGCCACCACGGCGGGCATCGAGGCAAAGTCGTTGTCGACGAGCACGATCTCGGCCACGTTACGCGCGGCATCGGAGCCGGCCGCCATGGCCACGGAGCAGTCGGCCTCCTTGAGCGCCAGCACGTCGTTGACGCCGTCGCCTGTCATGGCCACGGTGTGCTCGCGGCGCTTGAGCGCCTGCACGAGCTCGCGCTTCTGCTGCGGGGTCACACGACCAAAGACATGGTAGCGGTCCACTGCGGCATCGAGCTTGGCCGGCGTATCGAGCGTCGTGGCGTCCACATAAGCGTCCGCCCCCGGCACGCCCACCACGCGCGCGATCGACGACACCGTACGCGGGTCGTCGCCACTGATCACGTTGAGCGTCACGCCCTGCTCGTTAAAGTAGCCGATGGTCTCGGCCGCCGAGGTACGAATCTCGTCGCGGATGGTCACAAAGCCCACGGGCTCGGCCTCGCCCACCATATCGCCATCGGGCGTAAAGCCGTCCACGCGCGCCACCACGAGCACGCGGCAGGTATCGGCAAGCTCGGCGACACGGTTCTCGACCTGGGCAAACGCACGATCAGAGAGCACAAACTGCGCCGCACCCATCACATAGGAGCCCTGTGCAAACGACGCGCCGCTCCACTTTTTGGAAGACGAGAACGGAATGACCGACAGCGGCTCGGACACCTCGACCGGACGGTCGGCGTAATAGTTGAGCAGCGCCTGACAGGTCTCGTTCTGTCTCTTATACACATCTCCGAGCCCACGAGACTACGCTG
>CABSMN010000226.1 GCA_902478765.1 uncultured Collinsella sp. | reverse complement strand
CAGGCCGCGTGTCTCGTAGATGGAATAGGTGTGGTGCTGCGGCGGCAGCTCACCCGAGGCCATCAGGTCGCCGACGATCTGACGCAGGTAGGCGTTGATGCGCTGGTTGACCTTAAAGCCCAGGTCCAGGCGCACGCGGAACAAAAAGTCCGTGCCAAAGGTCTCGACGGAATACTCGTGCGTATAGGGCTCATCGGTAACGTGCACGTTGATGAACCAGTATGCCTTGGCGCGCTTGGGATGCTTGTCAAGGATGGAATAGAGCACGTCGCGGTCGAGCGTGAGCGGGTCGGGGCTGTTGGTGAGGAACACCAGATTGTCGGCGAGCACGGGGTAGGTCTCGTCGTTACGCAGGCGGTTGAGCTGATCGATGTACTTGGAGACGGGCAGCAGGATCGTTTGCGTGCGCTCGATGGCGGTGCCGCGGCGCCACACATACATAAGGCCAAACAGCAGCGAGGCCAAGAAGATCATGACGTAGCCGCCGTCAAAGAACATGGTGAGGCACGAGGCGAAGAAGCACAGCTCAATGGCACCGAAGAGCAGGGCGAAGACGCAGGCGCCCAGCTTGTGCTTGAGGATGCCGGCGATGTAGCTCGTCAAAAGCGTCGTGGTCATGAGCATGGTCACGGTAATGGCGAGGCCGTAGGCGCTCTCCATGCGCTCGGAGTTTTGGAACAGCAGCACGATGAAGATGCAGCCGACCCACATGATGTTGTTGACGAGCGGAATATAGAGCTGGCCCTTGGTGTCGCTGGGGTAGTGGATGCGCAGATGCGGCATAAGGTTGAGGCGCGTGGCCTCGGATACCAGCGAGAACGAGCCGGTGATGAGCGCCTGCGAGGCGATGATGGCCGCCACGGCCGAAAGCACGATGGCAAAGGGGCGCAGGGGCTCGGGAAGCATCATGTAGAACGGGTTTACGATATCCATTGCGAGCATCTGGGGATTGGAGTTGTTGGCGAGCAGCCAAGCTCCTTGGCCCAGATAGTTAAGGATGAGGGCCGCCTTAACAAACGGCCAGGATGCGTAGATGTTGGCCTTGCCCACATGACCCATATCCGAGTAGAGGGCCTCGGCGCCGGTCGTCGACAGAAAGACGAAGCCGAGCACCATGATGCCCGAATGGTTGATGGGCGAGAACAGGAACATGATGCCGCGGATGGGGTTGAGCGCGCGCAGGATGGACAGGTTGCCGAGCATGTTGAACAAGCCGGCGCCTGCCAGGAACAGGAACCACAGCGTCATGAGCGGGCCGAACAGCTTGCCGATCGACGAGGTACCGGCGCGCTGCATGGCAAACAGGCCGCAGATAATGATGATGGTAATAATGATGACGTTGGTTTGCCCGTCACCCAATAGCGCGTGGCCCCACTCGATGGTGCGCAGACCCTCGATGGCCGTGGTAACCGTGACGGCGGGGGTGAGGATGCCGTCGGCGAGCAGCGCCGCGCCGCCGATCATGGCGGGAAGGATCAGCCACGGCGCTACTTTGCGCACCAAGCTAAACAGGGCGAAGATGCCGCCCTCGTTGTGGTTGTCGGCCTTCATGGCGATTACCACGTATTTGACCGTGGTCACGAGCGTCATGGTCCAGATGACGAGCGAAAGCGCTCCTAAGATCATGTCCTCGCTGACGGTACCGATGCCGCCGTTGTTGGCGACGATTGATTTCATGGTGTACATGGGGCTCGTGCCGATGTCGCCATAGACGACGCCGAGCGTAACGAGCAGCATGCCAGCGGAGAGGGGAATGGCTCCATGCCCGCCTTGACTACGCTGGTCTTGGAGGCTTGCCTCCAGCTTGTTGTGTGCCACGTGGACTCCCTTGGACATCTGGCCTCTGCCAAGAGCAGTAGACCTTTATGCCATCTTTATACATATAAGAGCAGTTTGGCATATTGGGTAATTTTAGACAATAATCCCCATCTGGGGATTATTCATACACGCAGGTAGCATTTCAAGGCGGGGGTTATTAAGCGCGTGCCGCCTGGGCGATATCGGCTTTGGCGTTTGCGCGTTTACCGGCGAGTTCGCAAAAGATTGCACCGCCGATGATAAATGCAGCGCCCATCAGGCGGACCGGTGTTATGGCTTCGCCTAAAAGGACGGCCGAGAACACGACCGCCGAAAGTGGCTCGAGGTAGCCGACGACGGCGACGGTCTGGACGGGCAGCTTGGCGACAGCGCTAAAGTAGAGTAGGCAACCGATGCCGGTGTTGACGACGCCGAGCATGACGACGGCGCGCCAATCAATACTGGCGGCGACGCCGGCGGACAGGAATGAGGGAGCGCCTTGGGTGACGAGCGTAAGGACCAGCGCGGTCACAAAGGCAGCGCTCACCTGGAGCGCGGAGTTCTCGAGGCCTTCGATGTGCGGCGCGCCCTTGCTTGCGATGACCATCAGCGCATAGCAAAATGCCGAAGCGATGCCGCAGACGATGCCCGCAATGGGCATGTTGCCGCCTAGACCTTGCGCCGCAATGAGAAAAGCGCCGCAGGCGACGGCGATAAACCCGGCGATTTTGCCGCCGGTCAGCTTCTCGCCAAAGATAAACGGCGAAAGGGCCATGACGATGATGGGGCCGCAGTAGTACAGCAGCGAGGATACGCCGACGCCGATTGTCTGATAAGCGCGGAACAGAAAAATCCAGCTGGCGCCCAGCGCGGCTCCCGAAAGGAGGAGGGCTGCGGCTTCGCGGGGGCGAGATGGCGCCTGCAACTTATGGCGTTGCGTAGTGACGAGGATGACAATGAGTGAGAGCGCGCCCAAAAACGTGCGCAGGAGCACGATATCGGAGCTCGGCAGCGCGATGGCAGCGGCGATGATGCCGTTGGAGCCAAACAATAGCAATGCTGCTAAGTACGTAAACAGTCCGTTGTCCATGCGCTGACATCCCCTCTATATCCGAGCATGTTCACTATGGGTGAACTGGCTTTAGAAGAAAAGCGAATATAATGCATAGATGACATGACAAAAACTCATGCAAAGGTGGGGAGGTGCCGTGGAGACCAATATTCAAAAGATGCAAGTGCTGCTCGAGACGGTGCGTGCCGGCAGCTTTACGCGTGCTGCAGAGCGGCTGAGCTATTCGCAGTCGGGCGTGAGCCGTATGGTGGGCGACCTTGAGGCAGACTGGGGTTTTAAGGTACTTGATCGCAGCCGCGAGGGCGTGGTGCTTTCTGCCGACGGGCGGCAGGTCATGCCGGCGGTCGAGGCGCTATGCGAGGAATTCACTCGCTTGCAGCGACGGGTGGATGAGATG
>CABSMN010000225.1 GCA_902478765.1 uncultured Collinsella sp. | reverse complement strand
GATGCAGCGTAGTCTCGTGGGCTCGGAGATGTGTATAAGAGACAGATGGAGAGCACACGGGCGCGCGGGTACTTGGAGCGCACGGCGCTGGCGTAGGTCAGACCCGGTTGATCGAGCTCGTCGATGTCATCGGGGTATTTGCCCTCGCCGAGCACCTTCTTGCGCACGTCGATACGGAAGGCGCGCTTGCCCACACCGTAGTCGTCGCCGCGCTCCAGGCCCTCGTCGATCCGCTTTTCGCCGCGGAGCACCGCAGCGGCCAGCGAGATGCCCTCGATAATCTTTTTGTAGCCGGTGCAGCGGCAGACGTTGCCGCGGATGGCGTACTTGATCTGCTCCTCGGTGGGCTCGGGGTCCTCGGCGATGAGCGCTGCACCCGCCATGACCATGCCGGGGATGCAAAAACCGCACTGCACGGCGCCCACGGCACCAAAGGCGTACACAAAGGCCTCGCGCACGTCCTCGGGCAGGCCCTCGACAGTCACGATGTTGCGACCGGCGGCAAGAGCAGTGGTCAGTACGCACGCCTTGACGGCCGCGCCGTCCACATGGATGGTGCAGGTGCCGCAGGCGCCCTCGGAGCAGCCGTCCTTGGCGGAATGGATGTGCAGGTCGTCGCGCAGGTAGCGCAGCAGCGGCTTGTTCTGAGTCGTTGTGCGCTCCACGCCGTTAACGGTAAAAGTGAATTCCTGTGCCATGGTGATTCCCTTCTACACGCCGGCGGCGATGCCGGTGCGGTCGTGAATGGCGCCATGCGGGCAGACGACGGCGCACATGCCGCAGGACAGGCAATCCGCGCCATCGATATGGGCGCAGTTGTCCTCGATGCGGATAGCGCCGGCGGGGCACTTTTTAGCGCACATGCCGCAACCGATGCAGCTCGTGTCGCAGATCTTGCGCGCAATGGCGCCCTTGTCGGTGTTGTTGCAGCGCACCAGGATGTTCTGGTAGCCGGGAACGAAGGCAATCACGCGCTGTGGACACGCCATGCCGCACAGGCCACAGCCCGTGCACTTGGAGCGATCCACGCGGGCGATGCCATCGACCAGCGCAATGGCGTCGTGGGGGCAGGCCGTGACGCAGGCGCCACAGCCAATGCAGCCTTCGCTGCAGCGGGCGTCGCCGCCTGCGGAGGCGCAACCGCTTCCGCAGGCAACGTAGGCCACGTTATGTTGAATGGATTTGGCCATAAGAGACTCGCCTATTTCTTAAGGAGATACGGATAGCTGTCGCGCACGGCCTTGATGGTCAGGCGGACGGCCTCGGGCAGACCGGTGTTGACGGCATCGACCGAGACGGTGCGGACCGTGCCGGCGACGCGGACTTTAAAGTGGTCCTCGTCCACAGCCAGGAAGCCCTCGTTCTCGGAGTTCTCCATGTCCCGCTCGCTCCAGAACAGGGTGAGCTTGTCCTTGTAGGGACGACCCTCCTGGTAGGGGCAGAATACGGCGCAGTTGCCGCACTCGTTGCACATGCCATCGACGTGGACGACCTGATGCTTGGCCAGGCCCGGCACCTTAATTGCCACGTTGGCGCGGTTGGGGCACACGTCGCAGCAGACCTCGCACACCGAGCCGCAGCCCAGGCAGCGGGTCTTGGTGCAGTTGCGCTTGTCGCGGCACAGCGATCCCTTGCGCTCGTAGCAGGCGTCCTCGCGGCCGGCCTGCTCGTTGCAGTCGGCGTACTTGTTAAAGTCCACACCGGCGATGGCACGGGCGACCTCGGCGGCGTCGGCGATAGCCTCGACCACGGTGGCAGGACCGCGGCGGCAGTCGCCCGCAGCCCAGACGCCCTCGACGCCGGTGGAGGTGGCGGCAAGGCGGCCGCGACGGTCGTGCTCGACGCCCGCGGCATCGTACAGGCTGGCGTCGATGCCCTCGCCCACGGCGCAGATCACCGTGGTGGCGGAAAGCTCGACGGTCTCGCCCGTGGCGACGGGGCTGCGACGGCCGCTTGCATCCGGCTCGCCAAGCTCCATAACGTCGCAGGTCAGCACGGCACCGTTGAGCGCCTTGGGCGCCAGCAGCTCGCAGAACTCAACGCCGTCGGCAAGAGCAAGATCGAGCTCTTCCTCGTCGGCGGGCATCTGCTTCTTGGTGCGGCGGTAGACCAAGCGCACGTTCTTCACGCCAGCCAGGCGCTTGGCCACGCGGGCCGCGTCCATGGCGGTGTTGCCGGCGCCAATGACCACGACGTCCTCGCCCAGCTCGAGCTTCTCGCCCTTCTTGGCGGCCTCGAGGAACTCCAGCACGTCGAGCTCGGCGCCCTCGCCCAGGCCCGCAGAGCCGGGCATCCAGGCACCGGTTGCCACGACCACATCGGTAAAGCCCTGGGCCTTGAGCTCGTCAATGGACTCCACGCGGGCGTTGAGCTGAACCTTGGCGCCAAAGGCCAGGCAGAGCTCGGCATCGTGGGAGATATCGTCGCTGGCGATACGGAACTCGGGGATGACGTGACGGACCACGCCGCCGAGCGAGTCGCGAGCCTCGAAGATGGTGACGGGCACGCCGGCACGCGTCAGGAAGAACGCCGTCGCCAGGCCGGCCGGGCCGCCGCCGATAACGGCAACGTTGCGCTCGCCGTCGTTGGCGATGGCCTGGGCGCGCAGCTTGGGCAGCACGGCGGTCATGGCCTCGCGGGCGGCCTTGAGCTTGCTGGCGCGGATCTGGGCGCCCTCGGGCTCGTAGAATGCACGCTCGCAGGCACGGCCGCAGGGATGCGGGCAGATGGTGCCGGTAATGAACGGCAGGGCGTTACGTTCGATGATAATGTTGAGTGCATCCTCGTAGCGGCCCTCGTCAACAGCCGCCAGGTAGGCGGGAATATCCTGCTGGATGGGGCAGCTCGTGCGGCACGGCGTGGTAAAGCAGTCGGAAAGCGGGCTCTTGCCGGCGACCTTGCGGTCGGGCAGCGGACGCAACGGCTTCTTGTAGAGCGGATTGGTGAGCGAGTCGGTCTGGATCGCAGTCACGGCCTCGAGCGAGACGCCCGCAAACGGCTTGCCATCCAGGTCGGCAAACTCGCCGGCCATCTGGCTAAAGCGCTCGTAGCCACCGGGCTTGAGCACGTCGGTCGCCAGGGTAACGGGCCAAATGCCGGCATCGTACAGGGCGCGGATGTTGTAGACCGTGGCACCGCCGGAGTAGCTGATGCGCAGCTTGCCATCGAACTGCTCGGTAATGCGACGGGCGGCCTCGATGGTCAGCGAGAACAGCGAACCTGTCTCTTATACACATCTCCGAGCCCACGAGACTACGCTGCATCTCG
>CABSMN010000224.1 GCA_902478765.1 uncultured Collinsella sp. | reverse complement strand
CGTAGTCTCGTGGGCTCGGAGATGTGTATAAGAGACAGGTGCGGACGCGCTTGCTTTTCCCGCGCGAGGCCACCCCAATCCCCTCGCGCGGGCTTCTTATGAATTGCAGACATGAAACAACCCATCACAGGAGAAAACATGCCCCAAATTAACCTCATGGAACTCGCCGAGCAGTCTTTTGGCACCTCGCTCGAGCAGCTCGACGACCGTCGCATTTACAAGCTGCTGGTCAAACTCGTGCAGGAGCGCTCCGCCGCCTGCCCGCTCAACAACGACAAGAAAAAGCTCTATTACATTTCCGCCGAATTTTTGATCGGCAAGCTGCTCATCAACAACATGATCGACCTCGGCATCTACGACGAGGTTAAGGACCAGCTCACCGCCGCAGGTCACGACCTCAACAAGATCGAGGAATTCGAGGTCGAGCCGTCACTCGGCAACGGCGGCCTGGGCCGCTTGGCCGCATGCTTCCTGGATTCCATCGCCACGCTGGGCTTGACCGGCGATGGCGTGGGCCTCAACTATCACTACGGTCTGTTCCGTCAGCGCTTTGTCGACAACCAGCAGAAGGCCGTCCCCGACGAGTGGCTCGGTGAGCAGGACATCCTAGTCGACGATGACCGCTCCTACACCGTCGAGTTCGGCGATTATGCCGTTACTTCCAAGCTCGTCAACATCGATGTGCCCGGTTACGGCCAGCCCACCAAGAACCGCCTGCGCCTGTTCGACCTGGCGAGCGTCGACGACGGCCTGGTCCCCGGCAGCTCCATCGACTTCGACAAGACCGAGATCGCCAAGAACCTCACCTTGTTCCTCTACCCCGACGATTCCGACGAGCAGGGCCGCCTACTTCGCATCTATCAGGAGTACTTCATGGTGAGCAACGCCGCCCAGCTCCTGATCGACGAGGCCGTCGAGCGCGGCAGCAACCTGCACGACCTGGCCGACTACGCCGTGGTCCAAATTAACGACACGCACCCCACCATGGTCATCCCCGAGCTCATTCGCTTGCTCACCACCGAACATGGCATCGAGTTTGACGAGGCCGTGACCATCGTACGCTCCATGGTCGCCTACACTAACCACACGATTCTTGCCGAGGCGCTCGAGAAGTGGCCGCTCACCAGCCTGCAGAAGGTCTCCCCTGCCATCGCCGACATTATCGTCAAGCTCGACGAGGTTGCCAAGGCCGAGCACGACGACCCGCGCGTCGCCATCATCGACGAGCACGACACCGTCCACATGGCCCACATGGACATTCACTTTGGCTTCTCCATCAATGGCGTCGCCGCACTCCACACCAAGATCCTGGAGGACACCGAGCTTCATCCGTTCTACGAGATTTATCCCGAGAAGTTCTCCAACAAGACGAACGGCATCACCTTCCGCCGCTGGATCCATGGCGCTAACCCCGCGCTCGCCAGCCTACTAGACGATGTGATCGGCACCAATTGGCGCAGCACCGGCGATCTGAGCAAACTCGCCAAGTTCGCCGACGACAAGGACGTTCTTGAGCGCCTGGCCGCCACCAAGGTCGAGGCCAAGGCCATCATGCGCCAGTTCATGGCGCTCGAGCAGGGCGTGACCATTCCCTCCAACGCCATCATCGACGTCCAGGTCAAGCGCATCCACGAGTACAAGCGCCAGCAGATGCTCGCGCTCTACATCATCTGGAAGTACCTCGATATCAAGAACGGCAACAGACCCAAGCACCCCGTCACCATCATCTTTGGCGGCAAGGCGGCGCCTGCCTACACTATCGCGCAGGACATCATCCATCTGATCTTGACGCTGTCGCAGTGGATCGCCAACGACCCCGACGTGGCTCCCTACCTGCAGGTTGTCATGATCGAGAACTACAACGTCACCGCCGCCGAGCGCGTGATCCCCGCCGCTGACATCTCCGAGCAGATCAGCCTGGCCTCCAAGGAGGCGAGCGGCACCTCCAACATGAAGTTCATGCTCAACGGCGCCCTAACCCTGTGCACGCTCGACGGCGCCAACGTGGAGATTGCCGAGCTCGTGGGCGACGAGAATATCTATACCTTTGGTGCCTCGTCCAAACAGGTCGAGCAGCTCTACGCCGACGGCAGCTATAACGCCAGCGCACTCTACCGCAAGCCCGGTATCAAGCTGCTGGTGGACTTTATCACCAACCCCGCCTTTATGGCGACCGGCAACGCCGAGCGCCTGCAGCGCCTGCACGACGACATTAAGGGCAAGGACTGGTTTATGGCCCTGCTCGACATCGAGGAGTACATCCAGACCAAGGAGCGCGTGTTGGCCGACTACGAGGACCAGGACGCCTGGATGCGCAAGACGCTCATCAATATCGCCAACGCCGGCACCTTCTCGTCCGACCGCACGATCTCCCAGTACAACGACGAGATTTGGCACCTGAGCTAATTTCGCTTCCCTTACCCATCCTCTTGAGAAACGGAGTCGTGGCAACACGGCTCCGTTTTTTGTGCCCGCACGTTACCCTGCGACCCAACTCGGCCAAACAATCTCGATCTGTAACAACTACTCGGTAAAAACGGTCCCAGCTGTTACAGATTGAGACATACCGGCCCCTCCCCTTGGGTTTATCTCGATCTGTAACATCTAGCGGCTGAAATTCACCTTTGGTGTTACAGATTTAGATGAAATGGTTAGCTCAGCGGAACCGTCTCGATCTGTAACATCTAACGTCCGAAATCGGCCCTACCCGTTACAGATCGAGACAAACGACCGGTCAGACAATCCCAACACAAAGAAAGGCTCCCCTCTCGCCCAGTGGACGGGAGGGGAGCCTTATATGTGACCGCGGCAAAAGGATGGCAATACCGCAGTCGCCCAAAGGGAGGGCCTGGATGCACCGGGCCTAGATAAGGTTCTTGCCAGAGACCTTATCGAAGAGATGGGTCGCGTTCTTCTCGAACTTGAACCAGATGGTGTCGCCAGCCTTGAGCGCGCCCTTGGCCTCGAGGTCGACGACGGGGATAATCAGGACAAACTGGCCGTCGGGAGCGGTCACGTGGACATGCTCGGTCGAACCCATGAGCTCGGTCACCTCGACGGTACCCTGGAGCGCGCCCTCCTCGTCCTTGTCGGCAAGCAGAATCTGCTCGGGGCGCACGCCGGCCGTGATCTCCTTCACGTCGCCGCCGTCCCAGTTGAGGGCAAGCTGAGCGCAGGTCTCGGGGGCGAGCGCCACGTTCATATCCTCGGTCTTGACGGTAAAGCCGCTGTCTCTTATACACATCTCCGAGCCCACGAGACTACGCTGCATCTCG
>CABSMN010000223.1 GCA_902478765.1 uncultured Collinsella sp. | reverse complement strand
TGCAGCGTAGTCTCGTGGGCTCGGAGATGTGTATAAGAGACAGATCTACAAGTGCCTCGAGGAACTCGACGCTGCCCGTATCGGCATGCTTAAGCCCACCGAGGTCGAGGTCTCCACGGGTACCGCGACCGTCCTGGACACCTTCAAGGTGCCCAAAGTCGGTATCGCCGCCGGTGTCCGTGTCGAAGAGGGCGAGATCGCCGCGACCGATTCCGTGCGTCTGGTGCGCGACGGCATCGTGGTCTTCAACGGCAAGATCGCCTCGATGCGCCACTACAAGGACGAGGCCAAGAGCCTCAAGAGCGGTTCCGAGGGCGGCATTGGCCTGGAGAACTTCCAGGACATCAAGCCCGGCGACCAGATCGAGGGTTACCGCATCGACCAGGTTGCCCGTACCGAGTAGGGGGTAGCGCTATGAAGCAAACGCAGGCAACCCGCCGTCTGGGCGAGCAGCTTCGCGAGAAGCTCGGTTATATCCTGCTCTTTGAGGTTTCCGATCCGCGTCTCGACCTGGTCACTTTGACCGCGGTCGAGGTCGTGGTGGACCGTTCGTTCGCGCGCGTGTACGTGTCGTGCGATGCGAGCCGCTACGACGAGGTCATGGAGGCGCTCGCAAGCGCCAAGGGCCGTATTCGCAGCCTGTTGGCTCGCTCGCTCGATTGGCGTGTCACGCCCGAGCTCGATTTTCGCATCGATCGCTCGACCGATGAGGCCGAGCGCATCACGCGTGCGCTGGAAAACGTTCCCGCCACGCTTGCGATCGAAAAGGACGAGGACGGCTATCCGATAGCGGATGCCGCCCAGGAGGCAGCTTTAGATGACTAATTCCGCCGACCTCGCCTCGTGCGAGTCTGCAGATATTCAGCGACGCATCCTCGAGCTCATCGAGGGTGCGTCCTCCATTGCGATTTCGGGACACACTTCTCCCGATGGCGACGCCCTGGGCTCCGTGTTGGGTCTGGGCCTCTCGCTTATGAAGTTTTTCCCTAACAAGGACATTGCCCTGCTGCTGGCAGACGATGATCCGGTTCCGCGCATCTACCGCTTTATGGAAGGCTCCGATCGCCTGGTACCGGCATCTGCGTATACCGGCAATCCGGACCTGTTCATCTCGGTGGACGTGCCGGTCGTCGAGCGTCTCAATAATTCCGCCGAGGTGCTTCGTCGCTCCAAGCATGTGGTGTGCTTCGATCACCATCCGGCGCGCGAGGAGTTTGCCGAGCTCAGCCTGAGGCGCGTCGAAGCTGCAGCCTGCGCCATGATCATCGACCGCTTCTTGGACAATTGCGGCATTGTTGCACGTGATGGCGTTGCGACCTGCCTGCTGTGTGGCTTGGTTACCGATACCGGCCGTTTTCAGTATCAAAATGCCGATGCAGCCGCGTTCCATGCAGCCTCGCGTCTGGTTGCCCACGGTGCCGATCCGGCGCGTGTGGCACTCGAGGTTTACCAGAGCATGCGCGTTGAGTTTTTGCACCTCAAGTCCATCGTTATGGGCCGTATCAAGACGGTGGCCCACGGGCGCGTCGCGTATAGCTACGCGTACCAGAGTGACCTTGAGGCCTGCGGTGTCACCTCGGATGAGTGCGACGGTCTGGTTGACGTGGTGCGCTCGGTGATGGGCGTCGAGGTCTGCCTGTTCCTGAAGGGCATTGAGGGCGATACCAAGGTGCGCGGCAACCTGCGCTCCAAGGGTGACCTCAACGTGTCCGAGATCGCTGCTGCCTTTGGCGGAGGCGGACATCCCGCTGCCGCCGGTTTCTCCAACAACGGAACGATTCTCGAGACGCTCACCGTGGCACTTCCCATGCTGGCCGAACTGGTAGGGGAGGATCCCGCTTCGGTGACCGTCGAGCTTTAACTTTTTGGATGGTACATGGCTCGTCGTACGCCTTCTCAACTGAATATGCTGCTCGCCGTCGATAAGCCGGTGGGCTGCACGTCCCACGATGTGGTTTCGAAATGCCGGCGCGCCCTCCATGAGCGGCGCGTCGGCCATGCCGGCACGCTCGACCCCATGGCATCGGGTGTCATGGTGGTGGGTGTGGGCCAGGCCACCCGTCTGCTGGGCATGCTAACCCTCGATACCAAAAGCTATGTCGCCGACATTTCGTTTGGCGCCGAGACCAATACCGATGATGCGGAGGGCGAGGCTGTCCGCACGGTGGC
Organism: uncultured Collinsella sp.; assembly: GCA_902478765.1. Classification (GTDB taxonomy): domain Bacteria; phylum Actinomycetota; class Coriobacteriia; order Coriobacteriales; family Coriobacteriaceae; genus Collinsella. The sequence goes on along the minus strand of CABSMN010000223.1, from coordinate 1,110 downwards.
TGTTGCCAACGAGCTCCGCGATCCTGCCTATGCCCGTGAGCGCTTGGCCGCTATGCTGGGTCCGCAGATGCAGGTGCCGCCGGCGTTTTCGGCTATCTCGGTCAATGGCGTTCGCGCCTACAAGTCTGCTCGCGAGGGCAATGCGGTGGACCTACCTCCGCGCCCCGTCGAGGTCTATGCCGCCGACCTGATCGCCGTGGGAGGCGAAGGTGATACGTGTGTGTGGACCGTGGCGTTCTCTGTGAGCAAGGGTACCTATATCCGTGCGCTCGCTCGCGATTTGGGCCGCGCCTGCGAGAGCGCCGCGCACATTTCCGCGCTGCGCCGCACGGCTTCCGGTGTTGTTTCCATTGGCGCTTGTCATGCGGTCGAGGAGCTTTCTCCCGAGTCCGCGGCTGGCTTTGCCCTGGATCCCATTGCGGCCCTGGGCGCCTCGCGTGTTGACTTGCCGGGCAATCTTGCCGACGATCTGCTCTGCGGCCGACGCATTCCCGTTGAGCGTGCGCTTGCCGATTTCGATGCTTCGAAAGCGCCGTTTGCGCTGGTGCTCGATGGGGGACTCAAGGCGCTCGCCCGCATCGAAAGTGGCCGCTTTGTCATGGAGCACGTGTTTCCGCAGGCAATCGGCGGTGTTCGATGATGTTGTCCGCTCGCGAGCTTGCGCGTATCTTTTTTGAAGGCGAGTCGGACGAGGCTCGCATCGTCACTGCCGATGCGTTTGATGAGTGCGAGCACTTGGGTGCTGCCTCGATCGCCATCGGCGTGTTCGACGGCGTTCACCGTGGTCACCAGGAGCTCATTGCGGCGCTTGTTAGCGATGCGCGCGCCCATGGCTGCAAGGCGGTCGTGGTCACTTTCGATCCCGATCCGGACGTTGTGGTGAGTCCTTCGCCCGCTCAAAAATTGATGACGACGGCCGACCGTCTACATGCCTTGGCTCAGACCGGGGTCGATGCAGTGGTGGCCGTTCCCTTTACGCCTGAGGTTGCGGCACTCGACCATGTCGGTTTTCTCACACTGTTGTCACGCGTGGTCGACATTCGTTCGATTCGCGTTGGCAGCGATTTTAGGCTGGGTCCTGTCTCTTATACACATCTCCGAGCCCACGAG
>CABSMN010000222.1 GCA_902478765.1 uncultured Collinsella sp. | reverse complement strand
CAACGGCGCTGACAAGCTTCGTAACATCGACATCGCCGATACCGCCAAGGATCTTGTCGAAGGCAGCGCTGGCGACGGATGCAAAGATGCCGTCCGACTCCTCGACCGGATAGTTCCAGTACACATCGTGCATGAGGACCTTTGCGGCGTTGGTGCCGTCGACAACCGTTCCGTCGGGCAGCGACACGTTACCGACCAGGCCCAGCAGATACTGCAGGAACACCGGGTCGATGCCGACGACGCCATCAACGTCCTGCCCATATTGGGACTTCCACAGCGCGGCGACACGCTGCGAGTTGCGGGGCCAATCAGGCGAATAGGTATTGCCCGAGTTGTACAGGTTACTGTGGTTGCCGAACAGCGCCTCATCCTCTTCGTCGACGCTCTCGACTGCCTCATCCTCGCTGAGTCCAATGCGGGGAACAAACTCGCCAATCGACATCTGGCCGTCGGTGACCGAAATCAGGCCCTGCGAACCGCCAAAGCCGCCGCAGGCACGAATCTCGACGTTGTTCATGGCGTACACAAGGTAGTTGCGCGTCTGGCCGTTGGCGCCGAGCATCTGCGGAAGGACGGGGGCGACCTTCTCCGCCGCGTCAACCGCGCCGTTGAGGGTGGCAAAGCCGTCCTTGGCCTTATCGACCAGCTCGGTCACCTGGGAAATATGAGTATCGCCAATGCCCTGGATCTTCTCGTTGGCGCTCTTGAACACCTTCGAGCTGCTGGAAAGCGAATCGGCGACCGCCTGCAGCGCGGACACGTTAATCATGCCGTCCTGAAACAGCTTGCCGGGCGTGGCCTGCGAAAGGTTATCGGCCATGGGAACCAGCGCATTGCTCGAGACATCGGACAGGGCGTCGATCATGGTGCGGGCCGCATTGATGTCGCTGCCATACACCGGGATAAACGAAGCCGCCGTCCACAGCGGGCTCGAGGTCTCCGCCTTCATGCTGTCGCAAAGCTCATCAATCTTCTTCGCGTCGTCAGGCAGCGTCGAAAAATCGCCCGACGTGACCTTGTCCTTAAGGCCACCGACAATCTCGACGGCCTCCTTCGCTTCACTCTTTACGGTCTTTGCCGAGTTAAGCAGCATAAAGCCGCTTGCGCCAAGCGCAACGAGAAGCACCGCGACTACAGCGGCAATAATGGCGCCGGTGTGACGCTTTTTGCGTTCGCCCTTGCGATGGCGATGACGGACCAGACCGTCAGAGGTCGAACTCGACGAAGCGTCGCTACCGTAGTTCAAGCCAAAATCGTAATAATCTTCCTTGGAACCCGAGCCCGCAAACTCGGCACCGCTATCATCCAGGCGGGCGAACGTGCCAGTCTCGGAGGCACCGGTGTAAATCGTGCCAAGGTTACCCGTAAGCCCCGCGCCACCGGCAGAGGGAGTATTGTTGGCGGCCTTGCCGGCATTAACGTTGCCGGCGGCATTTGCGGCGTTGGCAGCACCTGCGTTGTTCGCAGGTACCGAAGGAGCCCCGCTCGGCTGCGACGCGGAGGTTGCACCGCCCGCAAAGACATTCCCTCTTGCACGGCCGGTCTTTTTCGCCTTTTGAGACTGCTCGTACAGAGCGGTAAACATCGCCGTCTCGCCCGGGGACACGCGCTTACTGGAACCGCCCTGTCCAGCGCCGCCCGGCGTGCCGGCCTTACCAGCCCCGTTCGGACGCGGCGGAACTGCAGGACGGCCGTTATCGCTGCCCTTAAAGTGATTACCAGCCATAAAGAAATCCTCGCAATTGAGTCGCAATGAAAAAATCCATAACGTTACTAGTTTATGGCATTTTGAGCATCGACAGCTAAACTCCAGACACGGACGTCAATTGGCGAAAATGCGGCACAACACCTTTTCTGTCTTGGCGGCGGCGCCAGCTACACCGTGAGGAACATCATCACGATGATCATGGCAAAGCCGATAAGGTCGGTCGGCAAAAACACCGTGCCCAGCATAACGGCGCTGGTGATGGTCGCCGAAACCGGCTCCACAGTTCCGATGAGGCTCGCACGCACCGAGCCGATGTCCTTAACGCCCTGCATATAGAGCATGTAAGCAAAAAACGAGCCGATAACCACGAATACCGCGAGCGCCTCGACGCCGGCAGCGTCGAGTGCCGGCATATGCGCCCAAGGCTGCACGAAGACGCACGAGACCACGCCCGCCGTGAGCATTGCCGAGCCCGTGACGATGGGGCTGCCGTATTCGGGCAGGATCTTGGCGGGAATCACCGCCATACACGTGGCGCTGACCGCACACATAAGGCCTGCGACCAGGCCAAGCGGCGATATGCTCAGACTGGTAGGGTCGCCGCCGGTAGCGATTAAAAAGGTGCCGCCCAGGGCCAACCCAATGCCAACGGCCTCACGCACGCGAGGCATGCGATGGTCGATCACGCAGGTGTAGCCCATAATGATGACCAGTTGCAGGCATTGGAGCACCGTCGCGGTTCCGGCATTGGTCAGGCGCACGGCCGAAAGATAACAAAACTGGTTGAACAGCAGACCAAAGGCGGTAAAGAGCAGCAGCTGCTTGCGATCGGCGGGTGTGGTCCAGAGCTTAATCAGGCGCTCGCGGTCGCGCGTAACAACCGCGGCCATAAAGAGTAGACCGGCGAGAATCTGACGCACGCTCATAAGCCACAAGGTGTCGACGTGGTAGGTATCGAACAGAAAGCTCGCGCTGGTGCCCGAGAAGCCCCAAAACGAACCGCCCACCAGCGTAGCCAAGACGCCCGTGATCATCTTGCGCGTCGAAGCGCTGTTCAGGCGCTCGCGCCAAGCGCGGCGGGTGCTACGGCTGAGCTCATCGGTGCCCTCGGGCACATCAATGTTCGATATATCGGTCATCGGCACCGAAGCCCCTGCGCCTTCGACCTGCTCGACACGCTCTTTGCTCATTCCATTCCCTCGAAGCAGCCTGGAAACAATTCGGCTTACCTTACCACGGCGAAGGCACCAGCTGGAGGCTTGTCCGCTTATCGGTAGGACAATTCCGCAGACGTCTTTCCATAGCTCGATACCGCAATGGCCTTGCATTATGCGACAGTCAAATCGCGGCAGCAGGCTCTTTTGAAATGGATATGACAAAGCCCCCGAATTCCACAATGTAAGCGATTTTTAAAAATGTTCTTGCCACCGAGTTCAGGCTCCGTTATATTATCCCTTGCGCGCTTGCGCACCCTTGATCGGGCGTTTAGCTCAGGGGGAGAGCGCTTCCCTGACACGGAAGAGGTCAGAAGTTCAAATCTTCTAACGCCCACCAAATGTTCGCAGCTCAGAGGCTATGTCCTCTGGGCTGTTTTGTTTT
>CABSMN010000221.1 GCA_902478765.1 uncultured Collinsella sp. | reverse complement strand
CTACGGCAGCGTGCTGCTCAAGGACCGCCCCATCGCGTCCGTTCCGTTTTTGGGCCGCTACCGTCTGATCGACTTTCCGCTGTCCAACATGATGAATGCCGGTATTAAGACCGTCGGCGTCGTCATGCCGGGTAACTACCGCTCGCTGATCGACCACGTGGGCTCGGGCAAGGACTGGGGCCTGGACCGCAAGAAGGGCGGCCTGTTCATGGTGCCCGGCAACGCGTATGGCACCACCAAGGGCGGCATGCGCTTCCTGCTGCGCGACATCATCTCCAATAAGACGCTGTTCCAGCGCTCGGACAAGCCCTATGTCGTGATGATGGGCACCAACATCATCTTTAACATGGACCTCAACACCATCATCGAGGCGCACGAGAACTCCGGTGCCCAGATGACCGTGGTGTACTGCAAGGCCACGCGCAACGTCGATGACGAGACCAAGCTCGAGATTAACGAGAACGGCCGCCTGACGGGCGTGAGCGCCGGCGTCGTGTATGGCGACAACGCGTCTATGGACTGCTGCATCGTCAACCGCGAGACGCTGCTCGAGATTATCGACCACTACCAGGCCGCCGACTATCTGGACCTGCTCGAGGCACTCCAGGGCGACTTTGGCAACATCGACGTGTGCAGCTACGAGTACAAGGGCGAGGTCGTGGGCGTGTTTAGCGAGAAGTCGCTGTATCGCCGCAGCATGGACCTGCTCGACCAGACCGTGGCCGACCAGCTCTTCGATCCCGAGCGCCCGATCCTGACCAAGGCTCACGACGTGCCGCCTTCGCGCTATGCGACCGGCAGCCATGCGTGCAACTCGATCATCTCGGCCGGCTGCATCATCAAGGGCACCGTGCGCAATTCGATCTTGTCGCGCGGCGTCGTGGTTGAGGAAGGCGCATCGGTGACCAACTCGATCATTAACCAGAGCTGCATCATCAAGAGCGGCGCACGCGTCGAGAACGCCATCCTGGACAAGAACAACGTGGTTCCCACCAACACCGAGCTTCGCGGCACGCCCGAGAACATCCTGGTGCTGGGCAAGGCTCCGTTAACTTCCGACACCACCATCGTACGTTAACGTTGACACCGCAACATCGCTCGTAACATGTAGAATAGCCGCCCGGTTAGCGCCAGGCGGCTATTCTCGAATTGCAACATGGGAGACAATATGGCAGATTCCAGCAAAAAGATGCAGATCGTGTTTGCCTCGGCCGAGTGCGCACCGTTTGTGAAGACCGGTGGCCTGGGCGACGTGGCGGGCTCGCTGCCTGCGGCGCTTGTGCGCGCCGGCGCCGAAGTTATCGTAATGGTGCCCAAGTACGCCACCATCAAGGATGAGTACAAGGCGCAGATGGAGCACTTCTCCGATTTTTACGTGAGCCTGGGCTGGCGCAATGAGTACTGCGGTCTCGAGAAGCTCGAACACGACGGCGTCACCTATATGTTCATCGACAACGAGCGCTACTTTGCGCGCGACTATCCGTACGGCTTCTTTGACGACGGCGAGCGTTTTGCGTTCTTCTCTAAGGCCATCACCGAGAGTCTGCAGCACCTGCCGGCCGGTTTTGAGTGTGACATCCTGCACTGTAACGACTGGCAGACGGCACTGGCGCCCGTGTTCTTGCGCGAGTTCTACCAGGGCCTGCCGCTGTATGACCGCGTCAAGACCGTGTTCTCGATCCACAACGTGGCGTTCCAGGGCCAGTTTAGCGACACCGTGATGGAGGACATCCTGGGCGTGGCGCATATTCCGGCGGCCGCCTCGCAGCTGCGCTGCGACGCCTGCAGCATTAACTACATGCTGGGCGCGTTGCGCTATGCCGATGCCATCACCACGGTGAGCCCCACCTATGCCAACGAGATCCAGACGCCCGAGTTTGGCGAGGGCCTGGACGGTGTGCTGCGCGAGCGTTCGTATGCGTTGCAGGGCATTTTGAATGGCATCGACGTCGCGGGCTTTGACCCGGCGACCGACAAGCGCATTGCCGCCAACTACACGGTCGAAGACCGTTCCGGCAAGGCCGTGTGCAAGGCCAAGCTGCAGGAAGAGCTGGGGCTCGAGGTTCGCGACGACCGCCCGCTTATGGTGATGGTCACGCGCCTGACGCGCCAGAAGGGCATGGACCTGGTCATGTATGCGCTCGACCGCATTCTGGCCGGCGGCGTGCAGGTGGCCGTGCTGGGCACCGGCGACCGCGACTACGAGGACGGTCTGCGCTACTTCCAGGACAAGTACCCGGGCACCATGGCCGCGCGTATCGAGTTCGATCCGGCGCTGTCGCAGCGCATGTATGCCGCCGCCGATATGTTCCTGATGCCGTCGAAGTTTGAGCCCTGCGGCCTGTCGCAGATCATCGCCATGCGCTACGGCACCCTGCCCATCGTGCGCGAGACCGGTGGTCTGAAGGACACCGTGATCCCGTATAACGAGTTTACCGGCGAGGGCACAGGATTCTCGTTTAGTAACTTTAACGGCGACGAGATGGGCGATGCGGTTTTCCGCGCGGCGCGTCTGTTCTGGGATAACCGTGAGGCGTGGGATCAGCTGGTCACGCAGGCCATGAGCCAGGACTTTAGCTGGACACGCTCGGCCGATAAGTATCTGGACCTGTACTTCTTTATGCACCCGGAGATTGAGAGGCCGGCGGCTGTTGTCGACGAGCCCGAGGCTGTTGCTGAGCCGGTGGCCGCTGAGGAGCCCAAGGCCGAGAAGAAGCCGGTTGAGGCTGAGCCCGCAAAGGCCGAGGCTGAAGTGAAGGCTGAGGTTGCTCTTGAGGCAGAGGACGAGGTCAAGCCCGCTGCAAAGCCCGCAGCTAAGAAGACCACGGCCCGTAAGACGACCGCCAAGAAGGCTACGACGACCAAGGCTGCCGCGACTAAAACGGCGGCTGCCAAGGGAACGACCACGCGCAAGCGCACGACCGCCGCTGCCAAGAAGGCCGCCGAGGCCGTGGCTGCTCCCGAGGTAAAGGCCGAGGTCGCAGAGGCCAAGCCGGCCGCCAAGGCTCCGGCAAAGACCGCTGCCAAGAAGACAACCGCGACCGCCAAGAAGGCAACGGCAGCCAAGAAGACTACAGCTACGAAGGCGACGGCTACCAAGGCCGCCGCGACCAAGGCAGCCGCAAAGCCGGCAGCCAAGGTCGAGGAGACGCCTGCAGAGTCCAAGGCGGAGGCAACCGTCGAGGACAAGCCCGCTGCCAAGACCACCACGCGAAAGCGCACGACGACGGCCAAGAAGACCACGGCAAAGGCTGCCGCTCCTAAGGCAGAGGCTATGCCCGCCGCCGTCAAAGAGGAGACCAAGCCCGAGGT
>CABSMN010000220.1 GCA_902478765.1 uncultured Collinsella sp. | reverse complement strand
CGGGGACGCTGTCACCGACGCCCGCCCCGCCGCCTCCGATGCCGCCGGCAGACGCTACCGCTCCGCCGCATCGAGCTCCAGTCATCTGCGCTATTTCGGGTTCGGGCGGTTGCGGCAAGTCGACGATCGTTGCCGCCATGGCACACACATCGTCGCTGTTGGGCTTGCGTGCCGCCGTGCTCGACCTGGACCTGATGTTTGGAAACCTTTACGACTTGTTAGGCGTCGATGCTCCGCGCGATATGGCGGCACTTATCGAGCCATCGGCGGCGGGCGCGCTCACCGAGCCGGATATCGTAGCCACATCGATGCGCGTGGCGCCGGGCGTTACGCTCTGGGGTCCCGTCGCGGCGCCCGAGCAAGCCGAGCTCATGGCACGTCCGGTGGAGCTACTGCTTGATGTCCTGCGTCGCGAATCCGACGTGGTCTTTATCGATACCTCGGTCTTTTGGGGCGACGCCGTGGCGGCTGCGGTGGCGGCGAGCGACCGTTGCCTGGTCGTTGGCGATGCGGCGGTGTCGTCCGCGGCATCGGCGTCGCGCGTCATTGAACTGGCAAGTCGAGTAGGTGTGCCGCGCACGCGTATGAGCGCCGTGTTCAACCGGTTCGGTGCGCGCGGGGCAGACGAGGACGTCGCTATGCGCTTTGAGATTGCCTGTGCGTTGAGCTCCAAGATTCGTATCGCCGATGGCGGGCAGGATCTCGCCGCGCTCATGGCGTTTGGGCGTGCTGACGAGGCAGTGGGGCAGACCAGCGCTTTTGCGACCAGCGTGCGCGAGGCCACGCGCGAGATGCTCGTGGAACTGGGGTGCGCCGTCGGCCCTTGGAGCGATATGGTCGCCGACCGTGCAATGCGCACCGAACGCCCGCGTATCCGCCTTCCCTGGTCGCACGAGGGTGATCAGCGATGAGCCTGCAAACGAGGATTAAGGCTGCCGGCGCTGCGGCGGCGGCAGCGCCTGTAGATGCGGGGCGTCGCCGCGCCGTGAAACGACGCACCAAGCGCGCCGTGATGGACCGCATGGGTTACGACGAAGTGGCGCGTATCAGCGCCTATATCGACCCGGCACTTGCCCGCTCGGAATTGCGTCCTGCGGTGGAGGCGGCGCTCAATGTTGAGGAGCCGACCGATCTCGCGACGCCCGAGCGCGAGGCCATCATCGACGAGATTTTGGATGACGTGGTGGGCTTGGGGCCGTTGCAGCCGCTCATCGAGGACGACACCGTTACCGAGATCATGATCAACGGCTGCCGCTCGGCTTTCTTTGAACGCGGCGGCGTCTTGTACCCCATCGAGCATGCGTTTGAGGATGATGAGCAGATCCGTGTGCTTATCGACCGCATTATCTCGCCACTTGGCCGCCGTATCGACGAGCGCAGCCCCATCGTCAACGCCCGCCTTAAAACGGGCTATCGCGTCAACGCGGTGATTCCGCCTGTGGCGATTGACGGACCGATTCTCACCATCCGAAAGTTCTCGGACCGTATCTGCTCGCTGGACGAGCTCGTGGGGTTGGGATCGCTGCCGCTTTGGTATGCGCAGCTGCTGTCGTGTGCGGTGTCGCTGCGACAGGACTTGGCGGTTGCGGGAGGCACGGGATCTGGTAAGACCACCCTGCTCAACGCGTTGTCATGTGAGATTTCCACCGGCGAGCGCATCGTGACGATCGAGGACTCTGCCGAGCTCAAGTTTGCGCATCATCCGCACGTGGTGCGCCTAGAGGCGCGCGAGGCTTCAATTGAGGGCGAGGGCGCGGTGACGATCCGCGACCTGGTGACTAATGCCCTGCGCATGCGCCCCGACCGCATCGTGGTGGGCGAGGTGCGCGGTGCCGAGTGCTGCGACATGTTGCAGGCCATGAACACGGGCCACGACGGGTCGCTCACCACGCTTCATGCGGGTTCAGAACAGGAGACCGTGGTGCGTCTGACGTTGCTTGCACGTTATGGCATCGATCTGCCGAGCGAGCTCATCGAGGAGCAGATTGCCATGGCACTCGACGGTATCGTGATGTCCGAGCGCCACGCCGATGGCAGGCGCTTCGTCTCCTCGTATTCGGGGGTGCGACGCGCCGCATCGGGCGGCGTAGAGCTCGAGCGCTATGTGACGTTCGATGCCGCCGAGCGCACCTGGACGCTTGACCGCGAGCCGCCGTTTATCGCAGAAGGCCTGCGGTCGGGGACGCTCACACAAGAGGAGGTGGACGAATGGAGATCACTGTGCCCCTCGTCGTAGGGGGCTTGGCAGGGCTTTCTGTCGCGACGGCGTGCGGGGCGGAACCTCGTGTGCCGCAGGTACCGCCGGCGGAGCTGGCACGTCAGGCGCTCGAGACGGTGGCAGAGAAGCTGCCGCGTGAGCTGGTGGAAAACGATCTGCTGAAAAAGATCGCCCGTTCGTGGGCATCGCTGGCTCCGGCGCATCGCCTTGGCCTCGTGATCGAAGATGCTTCGGGACGTTTGGCGTTTCTGCTGCTATCGAGCGGTGTCTGCTGCGTTTTACTAACGATGGTGTCGTTATCGCCCCTCGGATTTGCCTTGGGACTTGTTGCTCCGTTTGCCGTTGGTGCCGCCCGGGATGGCTTTGAGAGCCGGCGCGAGCAACACGATGCAGAAGAGGCGATGCCCGAGGCGTTTACCGCACTTTCCATGTCGCTTGCCTCGGGACATTCGCTGGCCCAGGGCATGCGCTTTGTGGGCGCTCATGCGCAAGAGCCAGTGCATACCGAGTTTTTGCGGGTGGCGGCGGCGATCGATTGCGGCATCTCGGCGACCGACGCGCTCGATGACTTGCTCGTACGTATCGACGCCCCCGGTCTTTCGCTTGTGACCTTGGCGCTTAAGGTGTCTCAGCGCACCGGCGCTCCGCTTGCCGACTTACTGTCCGAGGCGTCGAGCATGGTGGGGGAGCGCATTGAGCTCAAGCGCCGCCTGGATGTTAAGACGTCGCAGGCTCGCATGTCTGCGCATATGGTCGCGGCGATGCCGGCGGGCATGTGCGCGGTGTTGGCGCTGCTTTCGGCAGATTTTCGTCGCGGTCTTGCGACGCCTGCCGGCGCGGGCGCTGTGGTGCTGGGTCTTGCCCTCAACGCCGTTGCCCTGGTGGTTATCCGGCGCATTATGCGGGTGGAGCTATGAGCGCCTCGGTTGCAGTTGCGGCTTGCCTGTGCGCCCTGAGTGTATTTGTCGCGACGGGTTTTGATCGGGCGGATGCACGCAAGATCGCAGGGGCCTGCAAGCGCGAGGCGGTGCTGGTCGCTGCCGCGGGTCGCTCGGTGGTCGATGCTCTGACCGCGCGAGTGAAGGGCGCGGTTGGAGCGGGCG
>CABSMN010000219.1 GCA_902478765.1 uncultured Collinsella sp. | reverse complement strand
CGTCGGCAGCGTCAGATGTGGAGAAGAGACAGCCCATCCCGGTGCCGCAGACCATCTCGCGCGACGCGCTTGCCGGCATGGGCGGAGCCGCCGCGACCGGTGCCGCCGTGGGCCTAGGCGCCGCAGCCGGCATCGCCTCCAACATGGCGAGCACTCGCGCCCCGCAGCGCCCGCTCGCCCAGCTCGTCGACGTCGTGAGCGGCGAGAGCCATAGCATCACCTCCGCGCAGGTGACCATCGGTCGCGAGCGCTCAGTTTCCGACATTGCCCTGCGCGACCCCAACGTGTCGCGCCGCCACGCCCAACTCACCTTTACGGGCTCGGATTGGTCGATCGAGGACCTCAATTCCACCAACGGCACGCTCGTCAACAACCGCCGCATTACGCGCTGCCCGCTGCGCAACGGCGATCTGCTGACGTTTGGCCTGAGCACCTTTGAATTTAGGGGATAGTCGCTTATGAACATCGATATCGTCCTTTTTGCAGGCCGCATCGTCCTGGTCGCCCTGCTCTATATCTTCCTGTTCGCCGTCATGAAGACCGGCGTGGGGCTTGTGCGCGGACAGCGCCGCGACTCGGCTATCTGGACGATCGATGTGGACAAGGGTCCGCGCGGTATCCGCGGCATCCACGTAGATATGCTCGGCCCCGTCATCGTCGGTCGCTCGCCATCTTCGGACATCTGCATCAACGAACCATTCGTCTCGGCCTCGCATGCGCGCTTTTCGCTGCAGGGCCCGGCGCTCATCATCGAGGACCTCAACTCGCTTAACGGCACGCTCGTCAACGGCCGCCAGCTCGTGGAGCCCGCAACGCTGCGCGAGGGCGACGAAGTCCAGATCGGCGACGTGGTCATGAAGGTGAACCGTCGATGATCGACGAGGAGAACAAGTCCGCGACTATGACCGAGGCACCGGCTGCCGCCACAGCTGCGCCGGCCCACGCCGCTCCGGCGGGCTCCGCACCCGTGGAACCCGAGGACACCGTGTTCTCCCTGCCTCTTTCGCATGTAACGCATGATATTTCGGATCTCGCCGATAACGAGGACGAAGCGGATGCCGTAGCGGCGCCCATCGGCGCACATGCTGCGGAACAGCCCACAGCGCCCGAAGCAACCCCGGCGCCGGCTCACTTTGCAGAGCCCGTCGCCGCGGCAATCAACGAGAGCGCTGCGGTGTTTGCGGCACCCGAGCCCGCCGCGCCGGCGTTTCCCATAGCCCCGGCATCCGAGGTTGCGCCCGCGTCTGCGCCGGCGCCCGAGGCAGGGCCATCCCCCGAGGACGGCCCTGCACCCAAGATCCCGCAGCCTGCGCCCGCAAGCGAGTCCGATGCCGTGGCCGAGCCCGCCGCCCAGTCGCAGAGCACGCCCGCGCCGTCGCACTTTGCGACGCCCGAGCCTATAGACGTCAGCCCGCAAGACGACGAGTCGACCGCCCGCGTGTCCGAGGAGCCCGGCTCCCCGGACACCGACGATTCCGAATCAAGCGCCGAGACCGACACCGTCTCTCCCGGTGACACAGCCGAGATCGACGTTGCCGCCGTTGAAGCCAAGCTCAAAGACCCCGGCTCGACCATGAGCTTTGAGCCCCTGACCGAGGAGCGCATCGAGACCGACTCGACCTATGATGCCGGCACCACCACGCAACTCATGTGGGGCGCCCGCTCCGACGTTGGCTGTGTGCGCCCGCACAATGAGGATTCCTACCTGGTGCAGTCGCCGCTCTTTTGCGTATGCGACGGCATGGGTGGTCACGCTGCCGGCGAGGTAGCCTCTTCCATCGCCGTCGAGACTATTGCCAAGACGGCCCCACAGTCCGCCGACGCAGCACGCCTGGCCGCAGCCGTCGAGGCAGCCAACGCCGCCGTAATCGAGGCGGCCCTGAACGGCCTGGGCAAGCCTGGCATGGGCTGCACAGCCACTTGCGCCTATATCGAAAACGACACGCTCGCCATCGCCCACGTGGGCGACTCGCGCGCCTACCTGCTCCACGAGGGCACGCTCATCCGCGTGACCCGCGACCACTCCTATGTGGAAGAACTCGTGGACGCCGGCGAGATCACGGCAAACGAGGCTCGCGTCCACCCCAACCGTTCGGTCATCACCCGTGCGCTGGGCTCGGACCCCGCCATGTATGCCGACCACTTCACTCTGCATATCGAGGAAGGCGACCGTCTGATCCTGTGCTCTGACGGCCTTTCGAGCATGATTCCCGATAGCGATATCGAGAACATCACCACGCAGTCCTCAACCGCGCAAATCTGCGTCGACAACCTAGTGGACGCGGCGCTTGCCGCCGGCGGCCACGACAACGTGACCGTAGTAGTCGTTGACCTGGTTGACGATGGCGTCATGCGCGAGGCGCAACGCGTGCGTCGCCGCAACGTTACTATCGCCGCCATCCTGGCCCTCGTCTTTGTGCTGGCAGCTGGCATCTGGGCCTACACGGGTGTCACCGGCTCGTACTACCTGGGTACCTACCAGGGCAATGTCGCCGTCTGGCGCGGCCTGCCCGGCAAGCCACTCGGACTCAAGCTCCACTGGCTCGAAAGCGAAACCAGCATCAAGCTGTCCGACCTGCCCGAAGACACGCAAAACCGCCTCAAGGCGGGCATTCCGCAAACAAGTGTCGACGATGCGCAGGACACGATATCCAAGTACCGCCACCAGATCGACGAGGAGCAGACCCGCCAGGTGATCGACGCGCAAACGATTCGCGACAACACCAATCAGGGATCGACCTCCGAATCAGATTCCGAGAAAACCGCCGAACAGTCCGCCGAGGCCGAAGCCTCCGATAAGAATTAGAAAGGGAGTGCCGCTTATGAGTCGCCGCAACACCGAGCTGCTCTTGCTCATCGCCTCGGCGTTCCCCGTCATCCTGCTGTATGCGATGTACGTCCTCACCGCGGGCGCTGCCATCTCCTTTGAGACGCTCGCTGTACCGATCGGCCTCTTTGCCGCCTTTGCCGCGGCCCACATTGCCGTGCGCATCTTGGCGCCCGGTGCCGACCCCGCCATCCTGCCCATCGTATTTATACTTTCGGGCATCGGCATCACGTTCGTGACGCGTCTCGCCCCCGCTCTCGCCATCTCACAGCTCATCATCCTGTTTGTCTCGGTGGCGCTCATGGTGGGAACACTTGCACTAGTCAAAAACCTCGACGTGGTCATGCGCTACAAGTACACCTTTGGCATCATCGGCATCATCCTGCTGATGCTGCCTATCTTTATCGGCACCACAATCTCGGGCTCCAAACTGTGGATTCGCATCGCGGGCTTTACCATCCAGCCCGGCGAGTTCGCCAAGGTCTTTATCGTCCTGTTCCTGGC
>CABSMN010000218.1 GCA_902478765.1 uncultured Collinsella sp. | reverse complement strand
AGAGACAGAAGCTCACCCGTGGCGTCATGAAGCACGCCCACGGCTCGTGTTTGGCCGAGTTTGGCGACACGCGCGTGCTGTGCGCCGCCACTATCGAGGAGGGCGTGCCGGGCTGGCGAAAGGGAGCTAAGGCCGGCTGGGTGACCGCGGAATACGCCATGCTGCCGACGTCGACCGGCAAGCGCTGCAAGCGCGAGCATGCCAACCGCAAGGGTCGCTCCATGGAGATCGAGCGCCTCATTGGCCGCAGCCTGCGTACCGTCGTCAACATGAAAGCGCTCGGCGAGTACACCGTCACCGTCGACTGCGATGTGATTCAGGCCGATGGCGGTACGCGTACGGCGAGCATTACCGGCGCCTGGGTGGCGCTGCACGACGCCCTCGCCATGTGGGTCGAGGCGGGCAAGATCGAGCGCATCCCGCTTACCGGCCAGGTGGCTGCAATCTCCATGGGCGTTGTCGACGGCAATACGCTGCTTGACCTCGATTATTCCGAGGACAGCCACGCCGAAGTCGACATGAACCTCGTCGCTACCGACACCGGTGAGATGATCGAGCTCCAGGGCACCGGCGAGCAGGCGCCCTTTGACCGTAAGCGCCTCAACGCCCTGCTCGACTTGGGCGACAAAGGTATCGCCGAGCTCATCGAGCTTCAGCGTCAAACCCTCGCCTAACCTGCCAAAAAGGGACAGGTTTATTTTGGTAGGTTTTATCTGCGGAGACGTCTAGACACAAGACTGCCGTTGATTGAGAGGGGAGAGGCGGAGGCCCTCGTCGCCCTCGGCGCGGCATTGCTATAGAGACAAGGAGACCACTCATGGCACTTGAGAAGATCGACATCGACACCCTCGACCCGGCGGCGACCATTGTCGTGGCAACGGGCAACGCCCATAAGCTCACCGAGATCGAGGCCATTTTAGGCAAGGTCATGCCCGAGGTTCGCTTTGTGGCGCTCGGCCAGCTGGGCGATTTTGAGGACCCCGAGGAAAACGGCACGACGTTTTTGGAGAACGCCATCATCAAGGCGCAGGCTGCCGTCGAAGAGACGGGTCTTATGGCCATCGCCGACGATTCCGGTCTAGTCGTCGACGCGCTGGACGGTGAGCCTGGTGTGTATAGCGCGCGCTACGCGGGCGTGCATGGCGACGATGCCGCCAACAACGCCAAGCTGCTCGTGAATCTGGAGGGCGTGGCAGACGAGGATCGCACCGCGCGCTTTATGAGCGTCGTTGCGCTCATCGACACGGACGGCCTGGTCACCTATGGCGAGGGCGCCTGCGAGGGCGTTATCGCGCACGAGGGTCGCGGCGATCACGGCTTTGGCTACGACCCGCTGTTCCTGCCGGTCGATACGCCGGGCAAGACTATGGCCGAGCTCACGGCGGACGAGAAGAACGCCATCAGCCATCGATTCCATGCGCTCGAGCATCTGTCCGCCAAGCTGACGGGCGAGGAGTAGGCCGTGCGTGCGGTGGTGCAGCGCGTACTCAACGCCGGCGTGACGGTCGACGGCGAGTGCGTGGGCCGCATTGGACGCGGCTACCTGGTGTTGCTTGGCGTGGGCCACGGCGATACGCGCGCCGAGGCTGATAAGCTGTGGGGCAAGCTCCGCGGCTTGCGCATCAACGAGGACGAGAACGGCAAGACCAACCTGGCGCTTGCCGACGTCGACGGTGAGGTGCTCGTGGTGTCGCAGTTCACGCTGTTTGCCGATTGCCGTCATGGTCGCCGTCCGTCCTTTACGGATGCCGGCGCCCCCGATGTCGCCAACGAGCTCTACGAGTACTTCCTGACGCTCGTTCGTCAAGATGTCGAACACGTGGCGCATGGCATCTTTGGCGCCGATATGAAAGTCGACCTCGTCAACGACGGCCCATTCACCATCGTCCTCGATACCGACAATCTGTAAGTAGCCAAATTAGCTACTTGCGCGTGGTCGCAACAGGGTGCTATAGTATTAGAGTTTTGTCTATCTTAGGGGTATTATCCCCTTTTTGAATTGCACCTTCTGGAGGCCCTGTTCATGGAAGAGATGGAAGTCAATCACGTCGACGACATCCACGAGAAGCTGACCGATATGGTGGGCGATCGCGTCAAGGTGAAGGCCAACATGGGCCGCACCCGCGTCGTCGAGCGCATGGGCACCATCAAGAGCGTCCATCCGGCAGTCTTTATCGTCGAGGTTGACGAGCGCCGCGGCCGCAAGTCGCGTCAGTCCTACCAGTATATCGATGTCCTCACCGGGCAGGTCGAACTGTTTGACCCCGAGAGCGGCGAGCATATCTTTACCCCGCTCGGCAACCAGCTCGAGGAGCACTAGCGGTGACCGATCGGTCCCTCACCCTTACCGCGCCGGCAAAGATTAACCTCTACCTGGGGGTTCATACCGAGCGCGATGACCGCGGCTACCACAGGGTCGATTCCCTGATGGCAGCTGTCGGTCTTTCCGATACCGTGACGGTTACGCCGGCACAGGCGCTGACCGTCCAGACGGTTCCGGCATCAGATTTTCCCATGCAAAAGAATACGGCGTATCGGGCTGCGGTTGCTATGGCCGAGCATTATGGTCGCGAGGCAAACATCTGCGTGACGATTGAGAAGCGCATTCCATTGTGCGCCGGCTTGGGCGGCCCCTCGACGGATGCGGCCGCGGGCATTGTCGCCTTGGCGGAGCTCTGGGGAATTGATCGCACCGACCCCGCGCTCGACGACATTGCGCGGGGTATTGGTGCTGACGTCCCGTTCTTTTTGCACGCGAGCCCTGCGTTCTACGTAGGTGGGGGAGACGTGCTGGCAACTGAGTATCCCGCGCTGCCCGCAACGCCCGTCGTGTTGGTCAAGCCGCGCGAGGCAAGCGTTTCGACAATTGAAGCCTATCGACGTTTTGACGAGGCTCCGGTGCCTGCAGACAAGCCCGGCGCGATAGCTTCTGCCTTGCATGCTGGTGATGCCGAGACGGCATATGCGCTCATCCATAACAACCTGGGTGTCATTTCCGCACAGATGGAGCCGCAGATACAAACGGTTCTCGATTGGCTGCGTAAACAAGACGGCACCGTTGCTGTAGATGTGTGCGGATCGGGCGCCTGCTCGTTTGCCATTTGCGACACCGCCGCCACGGCCGAAAGGCTTGCCGACGCTGCCCAGCAAAACGGCTGGTGGGCCTGCGCGACGGAGCTCATTCCCAACACGGTTCGCATCGAAGGGTTGATTTCCGATCTCAGCCGAACACATTGAGCGGATAGGCCGTTCCCGCAGCTAGCCGAACGCCCCCGAGGCCCCTCACGGGCCCCGGGGGCGCCGTTTTCCCAGTTGAAGGAACGGTGGAGATGC
>CABSMN010000217.1 GCA_902478765.1 uncultured Collinsella sp. | reverse complement strand
CTCGGATGACGCCCTCGTAGCGGGGGATGCGCAAGCGCGGGAAGGCATTGAAGAAGCGCAGGTCGCGTCGGCTGAGCGACACGCTTGGCACCGGACGGCTCATGCGCTTGCCGGCAAGGCGACGGCTGAGCGACGGACGCGGCATGTTCGGCGCGGCATCGGCCACGCGGCGGGCGGCAAGCGCCAGGCCGCGAGCACCATCCGCGATAAACGTCGGCATCGAAGCCTTCTCGCGCAGGGCATCGAGCGCGGCGTCACCCAGCTCGGCCAGCCACGCGTTAACGGCACGGCTACGGATGTGCGTCTGTGCCACCGAGTCAATCGTAGAATCGGGAATACGTTCGAGCATGGAGTCGGACGCATCGGCGAGCGACTCATTGATGCGGTCGGCAAGGTCGGCCCGGACGCGCTCCAGCTGATTGGACAGACGCCGCCAGCTCGCCAACGAGCACACTGCGTCAACCATCATCGCGACCGCGACGATAAAGGCCGACAGCCGCACAATCAGCACCGGCAGATGGCCAAGCAGCCCCAGCAATGCCGGCTCCACTAAACGGCAAATGCACAACGCACCCAAGCCAAACGCGCATGCCCAGTACAGGCAGATACGTCCGTGCAGATTAAACGGCAGGTGCGAATAGTCCCAAAAGCGAGCGCCCGTTGTTTTTTCCAGCAGCACGCCTACGCTGTACTCAATCACGCTGCATACGAGCGCTGCAGCGACAAACTGGCTCGACGCATCCGGAATCCCGCGCAGCAAAAGCCAGCAGGCAATGCCGCCCACACCATAGATAGGACAACACGGCCCCAGCAAAAAGCCACTGTTGGCGAAGCGTCCGTGGTTGAGCATGGCGCATACTGTCGACTCCCACGCCCAGCCGCAAAACCCGTAAAAGGCAAACGAGAGCACCAGTGCCGAGAGCGGGCAGGCGGCAAGCGTTGCGCCGCCAAACGCCATATCAATCGCGGTTTCCACCGTCTACCCTCTCCTCTTTTCGCTCGATTCGCTGTTCACGCCATCGTCAGCCTCGTCCTTGCGCCGCAGACGGCCGGCGACTGTCTCGCGCAGAGCACACCATTTATCTGCCAGGCATACAATCCATGCCTCACGACACGTCGGCGGCACCGGCACCAGCGGAAACATATGCCGCACGATAATGTTCCGCTCGCGCGACGTCAGCTCAAAATCTTCCTCCGCACGTGCTAGGGCAAAAAACGGGTGGCGAAAGCCATGCAGCCGATGGCTTGGGTCGGGATCGTGCCAGTCATAGAGAAAGTAATCGTGCAGCAGGGCCCCGCGCAGCAACGAGGCGCGGTCGACCGAGACACCGACGCGGCCCAGGCGCTCGGCAAAGGACAGGCTCGCCCGCGCCACCGAGGTCACATGTGCATAGACCGTCACGTCGCCATGCTGGATAAACTCGCGCGTCAGGTCCAAGCGGCCCGCCTGGGCGAGCTGGCGGGCGGCATCGTCGACCTCGTGCGCGACTGTCTCGGCACGAACGGCATCGGACATGCTGCCTCCTTCCAGCGGCTCACGGCGGCAAGCCACGGCCTGCACGTATTGAAAAAATCATCATCGAATGTATCAGTATGGCATCGGACAAAACGTTTTGCCCCACCAGTTGTCGAATTACCGCGCCGCCGTCACATATCAAACGCCAAAATGTGCGAGACTGTCTTGTGCAATTGTGTCGGCCGAGGGAGCGCCGGCGCTCGATTCGCATGGAGTAACCCACAACGATGCTGCTTACGCAAACGACAACGCCCGAGGACGTCAAGGCTCTCGACCGCGCCGAGCTTCCGCTGCTCTGCGGCGAGATTCGCCACGCCATCCTCGAAAGCTCCGCCGCTGTCGGCGGACACGTTGCCCCCAACCTAGGCGTCGTTGAGCTCACGGTCGCGCTCCATCGCGTGTTTAACTCCCCCATCGACAAGATTGTCTTTGACGTTTCGCACCAGACCTACGCCCACAAGGCGCTGACCGGGCGCGCGTATACCTATATCGATCCGGAACGTTTTGGCGAGGCTTCTGGCTTTGCCAATCCCGACGAGTCCGAGCACGACCTGTTCGCCATGGGCCACACCTCCACATCGGTGAGCCTGGGCTGCGGCTTGGCACACGCCCGCGATCTGGCGGGCGACAGCTACAACGTCATCACCATCATTGGCGACGGCTCGCTTTCGGGCGGCTTGGCGTTTGAGGGCTTCAACAATGCCGCCGAACTCGACAGCAACCTGATCATCATCGTCAACGATAACGACCAGTCCATCGCCGAGAACCACGGTGGCCTCTATCGCAATCTGGCCGAGCTGCGCACCAGCAACGGCACCTGTGAGCGCAACGTTTTCCGCGCGATGGGACTCGACTACCGTTATTTGGACGCCGGCAACGACGTGTTGGCCCTGGTCGACACGCTGCAGGAACTGCGCAATATCGATCATCCCATCGTGCTGCACGTCTCCACCGCCAAGGGCAAGGGCTTTGAGCCGGCCCAGAGCGACCCCGAACACTGGCATCATGTGGGTCCGTTTGACATGGCAACTGGACGCAAGCTCTGCCCGGGCCATCCGAGCGAGCCTGCGCCGCGCACCTATGCCGACATTACGGGCGAGGCGCTCAGCGCCGCCATCGAGCGCGATCCGCAGGTCGTGGGCATCACGGCCGCCACACCCTACATCATGGGCTTTACACCCGAGCTTCGCGCTGCCGCCGGCAAACAGTTCGTCGATGTGGGCATTGCCGAGGAGCACGCCGTGACCTTTGCCACCGCGCTTGCGCGCTCGGGCGCCAAGCCAGTCTTTGGTGTGTACGGCACGTTTTTGCAGCGCGCCTACGACGAGCTGTGGCACGACCTGTGCCTCAACGACGCCCCCGCAACCATCCTGGTGTTTGGTGCGTCAATCTTTGGCACCACATCCGAGACGCACCTCTCGTTCTTCGATATTTCCATGCTGGGCGCTCTTCCCAACATGCGCTACCTAGCGCCGGCCTGCATGGAGGAATACCTGTCCATGCTGAACTGGTCGCTCGACCATCGCGAACATCCTGTGGCGATTCGCGTGCCCGGCATTGGCCTGGTGAGCCGTCCCGACCTTGCTCCCACCGAAGACACCGACTACAGTGCCGTTCACTACAACGTGGTTCGCCAGGGTCGCGACGTAGCAGTGCTCGCACTCGGTGATTTCTTTGAGCTGGGCGAGCGCGTGGCAAACCGTTTGGCTGCCGAGTATGGTATCGAGGCCACGCTCGTCAACCCGCGCTTTGCAACCGAGCTTGACCGCGAGTTTCTCGACGGCCTTGCCGCCGAGCATCGCGTTGTCATCACCCTTGAGGAC
>CABSMN010000216.1 GCA_902478765.1 uncultured Collinsella sp. | reverse complement strand
AACCCCTCGCGCGCCGCCGGGGCCTTGAATGACAGCATGCCAAACTCCACGCGCGCATCGATTCCCGCCGGCAGCGTGACCGAACCCGAGCCCTCGGCGACACAGGCGAGCACGCGCTCCACATGCCGCATCTCCGGGCGAGCGTCGGGGTCGATACGCTTAATTGCCAGTCGCACCATGCGCCGAGCAATCACCACCTCGGCCGCGGCCAGTCGGCGAGCGTCGAGGACCAGTGCGCCCACCGCCTCCTTACGCAGGCAGCTTCGAAACGCCTGTGCGGAAAGCTGGGAAAGAAAGGCATCCTCATCGCCTAAGATCTCGCAGGCGGCGCCAATCGTCTTGCAGACGCTCGCGTTGCGCTGCGACACCACCGGCATCACTCGATGGCGCACGTAGTTACGCAAGTACGACACGTCCTCGTTGCTCTCGTCCTCTCGCCACGGCTGACCATGCACCTGCAGATAGCCAACGAGCTCATCATGGGTCAGGTCGAGCAAGGGACGCACCACGATGTTCCTCCGGCGAGGAATGCTCGATAGGCCAGCGGGGCCCGAACCCTTAATCGCGTTCATCAAAAACGTTTCCGCCCGATCAGAAGACGTGTGCGCAGTGCAGATACGAGCCGCCGTTCGCGGTGCCCCCGTCTGGGCGCAGAGCTCACGAACATACCTCCGCGCCGCGGCATAGCGCACTTCGCGGGCAGCCGCCTCGATATTGCCCGATTCATCATCAAAATAGGCATGCTCAACACACAGCGGTAGACCATATTGCGCGCAGAGCTCACGCACGAAGGCCTCGTCGCCATCGGATGCCTCGCCGCGCAGATGATGGTTCACGTGCAGCACGTGCAGTCGCTCACGCGCGATGGGGGCTACACCACGCCCATCCAGAATATCCAACTTTGATGTGCACGCCATAAGGAGCAAAGCCGTCGAGTCCGCACCACCTGATACCATGAGCACCACGGGGGCAGCCGTCTGCCGCGTTGCCAGGGCTTTATCATCGGCCCACGACGCAGCATGGTGTCCATAATGCTGAGATACCGTTGGCATTTGCTTCCTCCTCTATTCGTTCGCACCCATTGTATCCTTTGGAATCTTATGTCTCGTCTGCACCTTCATATCCTTGGCAGCGGCTCAAAAGGCAACTGCGCACTCATCGAAGGCCCCCGAGGGCTCATCATGATTGACAACGGTCTTTCTCGCCGCGAGACATTAAAGCGCATGGCAGAGCTGGGGCTCTCGGCAGACAACGTCTCGGCTCTTCTCATTACTCATGAGCATAGCGATCACATCAAGGGTCTCGATGTCTGGTACAAGCACTGGCACGGCCCCCTCTTTGCCAGCAGGGGCACACTTTCGAGCAAAGAAAATCTTTCGCATCTGCCTGTCGAGGAATTCGATCCCGGTGACACCCTATCCATTGCCGGCATCCACGTGCAAACCTACTCAACATCACACGATGTCATCAATCCAGTCGGCTATCGATTCGACACCCCCGATGATTCCATTGGCTTTGCCACCGACACCGGAGAGCTATCGAGCCAAGCCATGAACACCCTCAAAGATTGTCGAGTCCTCGCACTCGAAAGCAACCACGATGTGACCATGCTGCGCGAGGGAGAATATCCCCGCTTTCTTCAGGAGCGCATCCTGTCTGCAAGGGGACACCTCTCCAACGAGCAAGCCGCCGAAGCCGCACGCGAACTTGTTACCGATCGCACCGAACAGCTTATTGCTATGCATATCAGCCAAGATAACAATCGTCCGAGCCTTACCGTCAAAAGCTATGCCAAAGCTCTAGCCGCAACCCTGGATGACGAGGTTGGTAGCTCCGCCACCCTTCTCCAAGGATCGCGAAAACTCTCGATATGCCCCGCAAGCCAGTATCGGCCAGCAACCTTCCAATAGACTGTCCTAGACAGCAAAAGGGGCCGGGAATCGCTTCCCAGCCCCTTTTGCTGTCTTTTAATAGCGCAGAACACCAACGAAGTTAGTCGATGGAAATCTTCGTAACGTTCTTCTTCTCGACGAACTTGGGAACCGTAACGGTCAGGATGCCGTCAGCGTACTTAGCCGAGAGGCCCTCGCTCGAAGCGTCCTTAAGATACACGCCACGCGTCGCGCTGTACGAGCTGAACTCCTTCTGCAGGAAGTTCTTGCCCTCGTTCTCCTCGTCTTCCTCGACATTCACGCTAATGGACAGACGGCCCTCGTTAAGCTCGACATCGATATCGTCCTTGGCGACGCCGGTCAGATAAGCCTTGACCTCATAGCCATCGCCCTTATCCTCAACGTCAACGGGGAACGCCTTAGAGGCAATCGAGTTGTTCGCTAGGTCGCTCATATCATCAAACAGATCGAACAGCGAGCTTGCAGAGGGACGAACGCCAAAAACCGAACGATAAGGAACCATGCTTGCCATGTTTACCACTCCTTTATAGGACTGCCGAGTCATCTTCTAGGTGACTGGGACTTCTTTTGACGCTCTTATATATGCCCACCCAGTGCTCATATATACATCGACTATAAAGTTTTTTGAGTCCACTACTATAAGCATATCTAAGTGCGTATGACTCAGGTTTTAGGAAGGTTAAGGTTCTTTGAACCAGAGCTTAAATAACGAGTATGTCCACAGCTACAAATAACAATAACAAGGGGCTTACAATGAGCGCGTATACGTTGTTGGAAACGAGCTAAAGGGCATCATGGACGACCAAAACCAGAACAATATGTTTATGCCGACGCAGGGGGAAGATACTTCCGCGCAGCCGCCACGGTTCCATCGCCCCCACATCTCGCAAGAGCCCATTAATGATGCAGAGCCCGAGTATGTTACGAGAAATCGATATCAAACGCTCGAGGATGCCCAGACGGGACGTAAGCATATGGGCGTAGCATCGAGCGATCCCGTATATCTGAAAGATGCACCGTTATCAAAAAACAGCGCGATCAATGACGTCCCGACGAAAACGCCCAAAACTCGACACCAAAGAGGTCCTCGACCTAAGCAAACCTTAACGCATTCGGCTCGTTATCTCGAGACGCCAAAACAGGGAAAATCAATCTTCGTTTCGTCAAGCAAACGACGTAAGCAACATCGACTGACAATTCTGCTTTTGATCATTGTGGTCATAGCAGTTGCCCTTGTGATTCGATTTATTGTCTTTAAATAAAAGCCCATTACCCATAAGCCCAACCGGGTTAAGGGTGAAATGCAACTATATTGTGAAGTCTTAACGCAAAAAAGGGGGAGGCCGCGAGGCCTCCCCCTTCTTCAATCTCGATGACGGCTCGGTGCCGTCCACCGGTCAGCGGCGCCCTGGCCTCCCACGGGCTGACCC
>CABSMN010000215.1 GCA_902478765.1 uncultured Collinsella sp. | reverse complement strand
CGTCAGATGTGTATAGGAGACAGCGCTTGAGCACCACGTCGGCAACAACGGCGGCGGGGAAGTGCTGGCTGGCCACGTAGCCGTAGCAGGCATCGTCGCCGTAGATAAAGAAGCGTGCGTCGGGCAGGCCAATCTTGTCGACCACGCGGCGCGAGAACATGCCGCCCTCAAAGCACAGCTGGTTCATGGCGCGATAGCCCTCGGGACCCAGATCCCACTTGGCGATGGGGTTAGGGATGCCGAGCGAAAGGATAAGCTGGTACTGCCAAAAGAAAGCGCCGCCGTCAAAGTCCAGGCGCGAACCCTGGATAACATCGTAGCGGTCGGTCCACTTGGCCAGGCGCTCGATGCCTTCGGGGATGACAAGCACGTCGTCGTCCATCACCCAGAACCACTGGGCCCCCAGATCGTATGCGCATTTAGTGCCAGCGGAGAAGCCGCCCGCACCGCCGCCGTTTTCGAGCTGCGGGGCGTAGATGACACGGTCGGTGCCGCCCTGCGCGTCGGGCTGCTCGGTGTCGATGCCCCACAGGTTGGCCAGGCGCTCGTTGAATGCAGCGCACATGGCCTCGGTCTCGCGCGAATTCTCGTTATCGACAATCACGATGCGCCAGGGCGTTGCCGTGAGCTCGGTCATGGAGTCGAACAAGTTGGCCAGGAGTTCCTGGCGCTTGTACGTAACGACGACGATGGCGAGCTTATCGATGGGAGCGGGAAGGGTTGAAGGCATGGGGCAATATATCCTTTCACGCGCGGCGCGCGAGCGCTGCACGGAAGCTATCGAATACGTCCTTGGGACTGTCCTATTGTAAAGGCTCGGCGCACCTTGTCGGCAAGCTTTGAATAAAACGCAGGAACCTGCCACGGCTGCAGCGGCTTTAGCGTCTGACGGCAGCGTGTCTATTGCCGCTTGAGCTTGCGAGCGATAAGGCTTCTAGCTGCATCGATGATGAGGAGCGACAGAGCAAAGACGATGCTAATGACGGTACCCGTGATGATACATATAGCTGCCGGGCTGTTTTGGCTGACCAGTATGTTTGCGAGCAACGTATTGAAGACGGGACGCCACAGGCTACTGGTGAGCGACTGCATCACATAGAAACCGAGCGTGGCGGTCGATAAGGTGACGATGACACCTGCAGTCCGCGGATTGCCTGAGACGCTGCGTCGGGTTGCCGCAAAGAGCAAGAAGGCGGCAGCGAGGGCAAACGAGATCAACGAGGTCGATTTGTAGGAGAGGGTTGTCATGGCCGTGAGGTTGTCCGTGAAGGAGAGTGCTCCTTCCAGGATGGTGGCGAGTACCAAAACCGTTACGAGCGAGCGCATGCCCAAGGCGCCCACCCTGTCCGAATCCATGACAACGGTTACGTCGCGGAGCAGCCCGCCTATCAAAAATGCGACTACGTACGTGGCAGCGCTCATGAGCTTCTGGAGCCAAGAAAACTCGCCGGCGCTTGTCGTACTCATGGCGGCTAAATACCCGTTAACAACAAATGCGAGGATGCCAACGGCGATGACCGTCGTCGCGTAGCTCTTCTGAGAGAGTTGACTCTTAGCCAGTCCAAACCCTGGCGCCATGAAGACCGTGGCGGCATAGACCCAGATAAACTCAGGGCCTAGCGTGTACCAGTAGTGCGTGTTGAGAGTAACATCGGGAATGGGGGAGACGACCGTGGACCACGCGAGTGCCACGAGGCAATAAAACGCAGTGGGCATAACGACCTTGCCAAGGCGCTGCGCCGTCCGTTGCATTTGCGACTTCCACGTTGTTCCACCGTTCCAAGCACGCGCGGCTGAGGCGATGAGAAAATAGCCCGAGATCATAAAGAAGGCCTCGTTGGCCCAGCAGCCTAGCAAGTTAATAAAACCAAGCAAGCCGGAATAGGGGAACATCGCAAGTGGGGCATATTCCACGGCGTCGACACAGGTTGCCTGGAAGGTCCACTGAAAGGTGTGGAACACCGCGATACCGGCGACTGCGACCAAGCGCAAGGCCTCGATGGATATGTTGCGTGCGGCTTTGGGCTGCATGACGTCCTTTCGTATCGGTTTGCCTCTGCGAGCTCCATAGATTATATAAACGCCCGCTGGCGCGCTGACCCTTTGATACCATGAAACGACAGGTATTTCCTAAGGAGCACATTTGTCTACTAACGTCTCTGGCAGCCCTGTTCTGTCGCTGCTTATTCCCATTTACAATGTTCAGCGCTACCTGCGCGAGTGTCTCGATTCCGCCCTGGCACAGACGCTCAAGGATATTGAGATCATCTGCATTAACGACGGGTCGACCGACAACTCGCCCGCGATTATCCGCGAGTATATGGAGCGCGATGGGCGCGTCAAGATGATCGACAAGGCCAACAGCGGCTACGGCGACTCGATGAACCGCGGCCTGGAGATGGCGCGTGGCAAGTACGTGGGAATCCTGGAGTCCGATGACTTTATGGCGCCCGACGCGCTGGAGAAGCTTGTGTCGGCGGCCGAAGGCTGCAACGCTGATTTTGCGAAGGCGAACTTTGACTTCTACTGGTCCATGCCCGAGGAGCGCCGCTCGCTGCACGAGATGTTTAAGCCCAAGGACTGCGGCAAACCGGTGCACCCAAGCGACACGACACAGTTCTTTAAGCAAAAGCCCTCGATTTGGTCGGCCGTCTACCGTCGTGATTTTCTCGAGCGCAACGGCATCAAGTTCTTACCGACCCCGGGTGCATCCTTTCAGGACACGTCGTTTGCCTTTAAGGTGATCGCGTGCGCCGACAAGGCCGTCTACCTGCACGATGCCGTGCTTTCGTATCGCCAGGACAACGAGAACTCCTCGGTCAATTCTTCGGCCAAGGTCTTTTGCGTCAATGCCGAGTATGCCGAGATCGAGCGCTGGATCCGAGAGGATTACGCCCGCAATCACGCAAGCGATGACGTCGCGCGCATGCTCAAGTTCAATCAGGTCATTAAGTACGATTCGTATATGTGGAACTACGTGCGCTTGGCGCCCGAGTTCTATAAGGAGTTCCTGGTCCAGATGACCAAGGAGTTCCAGGCTGCCTTGGACGCGGGGGATTTTTCGCTAGACGACCTTAAGCCGTGGAAGCGTG
The DNA here is from genome assembly GCA_902478765.1 of uncultured Collinsella sp. Lineage (GTDB taxonomy): Bacteria > Actinomycetota > Coriobacteriia > Coriobacteriales > Coriobacteriaceae > Collinsella. Next base: position 256 of record CABSMN010000215.1, on the reverse strand, counting down.
CGAATCTCGCTGCCATCCTCAAAGGCCCCGAGGCCTGGGTGGACGAGCACCCACACTTTGCGACGGACGGCGCCCTGGGACGCGCCAAATACTACGCATCGGTTGGAGGCCCCGGCGTGGTCGCCGCCTTCCTCGTCGAATCGTTGAGGGGGTAGGTTGGCATGGGAGAGGCCTCGACCCCCAAAGCGACCATCGTCGTTCCCGTATACAACCTGTCTCTTATACACATCTGACGCTGCCGACGAAGCTAGAAGTG
>CABSMN010000214.1 GCA_902478765.1 uncultured Collinsella sp. | reverse complement strand
CAGCGTAGTCTCGTGGGCTCGGAGATGTGTATAAGAGACAGGCGGTAGTCTGCTCGACAGCGGGTGCAGGGGCGTTGGCGGCGATGGCGGCGGCGCCATTGGACTCGAGGCCCAGCTCGGCGGCGCGCTCTGCCTCCTGGTCGCAGAGCAGCTTATCGTATGCCTTCAAGAACGGCAGGTAGATGATGGCGTCCAGCAAGATGATGATTGCGACAAATACCAGAGCGATAAGCTGGAAGTTCGTGGTGATGAAAATACCGATGGGGGCGGGGGTGGCCCAAGGCACCACGAAGGAGAAGCCGTTCATGCCCACGTTATCGATAAAGAACTTGGCAACACTCACGTTGACGCAACCGGCGGCAACAAAGGGGATGAGCATGTAGGGGTTAAGGATCATCGGCGCGCCAAAGAGCAGCGGTTCGTTGACGGCGAAGGCAACAGGAACAATCGAGGCCTTACCGACGGCTTTGAGCTGCTTGGACTTCATAAAGAGAATCAGCAGAAGCGGCACGATGAAGGTGGCGCCGGTGCCGCCGAACTCACCCACGAGCGACATGTTAAAGGTGAGGGAGTGGGCGGGGTGGCCGCCTGCCAGCAGAACCTGCAGGTTCTCGGCCTGGTTGGCAAGACGGATGGGGTCGATGCCCGGCTGGACGATCGAGGGGCCGTGGACGCCGATGAACCAGAAGAACGCGGTGGCTGCCTGGATAAGGATAAGGCCGGGATAGGTTTCTGCAGCGGTAAAGAGCGGGGAGAGCAGTTTGATAAGCAGCTCGGAGAACGGAACGCCCATGAGGTTGCGCACGACGACATCGATGATGCCGCAGATGATGACGGCGCCGCCAAAGGGGATGATGTCGCGGAAGTTCTGAGCGATGGCGCCCGGGACCTCCTTGGGCAGCTTAATGGTCAGATCGCGCGAGACGCAGAACTTATAGACCCACACGGTAATGAACGCGGCGATATAGGCCGAGAACAGACCGCGCGTACCCATGCTGGTGCAGTCGAAGACCGAAAGTTCGGAGCCGTTGAGCTTGGTGGTGAATTGCGTAACGGCGAGCAGCAGCATGCTGCACTGGGCGGCCACCATGGTGGAGCCGTCGTTGAGCACCTTGCCGGCGGGCATGCGACGGTTCATGGAAGCCGTAAAGTTCTTGGCGGTGGTGCCGGCAACCATGATGCCCATGACGCCCATGGTGAAGTTGTACAGCTTGTTGCACCAGTCGATGAGCGGCTGGGGCAGCGTGATGCCAACTACGCCAGGAAGGGTGGCAATTAGCAGGAAGATCGAAGAGGTGAGGACAATGGGCATGCACCCAAGAAATCCGTCCTTGATGGCCTGGAGGTAGATGTTCCTCGAGATCTTCTCAAAGAACGGTTGATGCTTTTCGAGCATCTTTACGATGGCGTCCATAGAGCTCCTTTGCTGCTTGATGCGCGATGCATGTGGATGGAACTGGTCGTCGATGGATGGTCAGGACTGCCCGGAAACCTTCCTGCTTGAGGAAGGCATTGCGAAATGACAACGTTGTCATTTCGTTAATGACAACGTAAGACATTTTTGGAAGAGCAACAAGGATATACGGGTGAGCGGTCGATATTGTTCGGTAAACGGTTGATTTATCAATCAGGCAGGTAGTGTATGCTAGAACGCAAAAAACAAGTGATGCATAACCGACTGGAGAAGTAGTGGCAACGATGGACAAGAAAAATGTCTCAATGAACGATGTGGCAGTTGCCGCGGGCGTTTCTCTCAAGACGGTGTCGCGCGTGATCAACGAGCCCGATAGCGTGCGCGAGTCGACGCGCGATAGGGTCCATTCCGCAATGGAGGCGCTCGGGTTTCGAACCAACTTTGCCGCGCGTTCACTCAAGTTGGGCCGTTACGGGTGCATCGGCGTGGTGATGTTCCACTTGTCGGGCGGCGCCGTGGACATGATTGACGGTATCGCCGATGCCGCCGAAGAGCGAGGCTTTGCTCTCACGATGATCAAAAAGCGGGCGGGGGAGAAGATGACCCTTGCCGAAGCGGCGCGTAGGATGTCGCAGCTTCCCGTCGACGGCATGATTTTCAACCTGCGCCAGATGGTCGATGATTTCGATACGTTTGAGGCACCGAAGGACCTCAAGACGGTGATTATCACGCCGATGGAGCATCCTACCTGCTCTACCGTCAGTGACGATCAAGAGGGTGGTGCGCGCATGGCGTGCGAGTACTTCTTGAATCGCGGGCACAAGAACGTGTACTTCGTCTCTGGTAAGAAAGAGTCGCTGTCGAGCCAGTGTCGTATGAAAGGTTGGCGTGCGGCACTCGAGGCGCGTGGCATTGAGCCGCCCGAGCCTCTGCAGGGCGATTGGAATGCGGATAGTGGCTATGCCGCGGGCCTTGTGCTTGCCGATAAGCCCGATTGCACGGCGGTCCTCGCTGCTAACGACTGCATGGCAAACGGCGTGATGATGGCTCTACGTGACAAAGGGCTCAGTGTGCCCAATGATGTGTCCGTGATCGGCTTCGACGATGAGCTCTATAAGACGATTCCCAACTCGATTCTGACGTCGGTGAAGTTTCGCCACCGCGAGCTGGGCGTCCGTGCGCTCAACGAGGTCGTCGCGGGTCTGGAAGCTCCGAGCTCCAGAAGCCGTACGCTCGTCTCGGGCGTGTTGGTCGAGCGTTCCAGCGTAAAGGACTTGCGGGCGTAGACGTGCTCGGCCTATTCCGTTTGTCTCGATCTGTAACAACTAGACGGTCAAAAGTGGTCTACATGTTACAGATTGAGATTTTCGGCTTGGCCTGTGCGTTCATCTCGATCTGTAACAGCTAGGACCGAAAAACTCGGCTAGATGTTACAGATTGAGATGAACAGGAGGACGGGTGCGGTCTAAACAAAATGGCCCGCGCATCACACATCGATGCACGGGCCATTTATTGTCTGCAAGCGGCAGGTGGTGTCAGCGTCTTATGCCTCGAGGTTTTCCTCGATCCAGGCGACGGCACCCTTGGGATCCTTAGTGAGGTCGATGTACTGTTTGCCCTTGGGCGACAGCAGCGTGATGCCCAGGCGGTCGGTGTCGGCCTTCATCTCGTTGTAATAGGTGCGAACCTGCGGAGCCAGGACGATGACGTTGTACTGGTCCATGATGGCATAGTGGCTGCCGTAGGCACCGGCGTTGGCGGTAATGTCGATGCCCAGCTCGTCGGCGCCTTCCTTAAGCGCGTTGGCGAGCAGTGCAGAGGTGCCGGCGCCAGCGCACAGAACCAGAACCCTCAGATCCTTGCCCTTAAGGGCGGACGGAGCTGCGGAGGCCTCAGTGGCAGAAGCGGTCTCGACAACAGGAGCTGTCTCTTATACACATCTCCGAGCCCACGAG
>CABSMN010000213.1 GCA_902478765.1 uncultured Collinsella sp. | reverse complement strand
TAGGTGTCGCGGCCCTGTTTGCGTTTCCCCAGATAAAACCTGCCAAAATAAACCTGTCCCTTTTTGGCATGTCCCTTTTTGGCAGGTCTGCGGGTCCATGCTCGCCAAACGGAGTTGCGGTGGAATAGTTCCTGTTTTGGCCCGATAGGCCGCAAAACGGGAACTATTCCACCGCAACTTATCGGGATACGCTACTGGTTCATGTTGCCGTGGATGTAGGGGGTGACCTCGGGGGAGATGTGGGCGCAGCCCAGCTCGCGCAACGCGGACTCGATGGCGGCGGGCAACGGGGTCTTGCCCTCGCCGTCGACGACGGCACCGCCGAGAGCGGCAATCTTGGCGACATCTGCGGGTGCGGCCTCGATATGCATGCAGCCGCCGACCAAGCGCGCGCGTACCTGCGCCAGGTCGAGATCGTGCAGATAATCCTCGCAGGCGCGAATCAGGGAGACCTTCTCGCGCGTAAGCTCCTCGCCCGTGGGGACGCGCGTGGCAAGACAGGCTCCCGCCGGCAGGTTCCAAACGGGATAGCCCCATGCGCGCAACAGCTCACGCTCCTCGTCCTTGGTAAAGCCGACCTCCATGAGGGGGGAGCGTACGCCGAGTTCTTCTGCCGCTCGCATGCCAGGGCGGTAGTCACCGCGATCGCTTGCATTGCTGCCATCGATGACGGTGGGAAAGCCGAGCGACTTGGCGTGGTTGACGATAGCGGTAAAGCCGGCGTGCTTGCAGTGGTAGCAGCGATTGGCATCGTTGCAGGCTACTTGGGGGAGCTGCAACTGATCGACCGAAAGATTGAGCACAGGGAGCTTAAAATGCGGCTCCTCATTGGCTTGCGCGTCAACGGATCGCTCAAACGAAGCCTGTTCGGGCGTGCCGATGAGCGGCGTGGTGAGGTGGACGAGAAGCGTGCTAGCAGGCATGATGCGGGCGCAGACCGCGGCCAAAAAGCTGCTGTCGACGCCGCCGGAAAAGCCGATGGCAACGCGTCCGTATGCCAAAAGCAGCTGCTCGAGCTCTGCGAGTTTGTCCTGAAGCTCCTTTGCAGGTGCGGTGGTGTCTGAAAACATGAATCGATCCTTACCAATATGTACTCGGTCAAAAACTATAATCCTACCGGACTGCTTGTCATAAGACTTCTATCTATGTAACGAAAGTGCAATATGGTATATACGTTATATACAAGTTGCTAAATGCGGTAAAGTTGCGGTAATGCGATAGCGAGAGCCGATGGGGGACCGATATGATCAAGGCTGTTATTTTTGACATGGACGGAACGCTGGTCGATACCGAGCGTTTGGGCATTAAGGCATGGAAGGCGGGCTCTGCCGAGCTGGGGGTCGCGATTGATGAAGCGCTGATCCATCAGTTTATCGGCCGCACGCTGCCCGATGTTATGGACATCCTCGATAAGCATTATGGCAGCCATGAAACCACCGAGGCGGTCTATGTCCGCCACAAGGAGATTCGCGACGAGATGGTCAAGACCGAACTGGAGCTTAAGGCCGGTGCCGCCGAGTGCATAGACGAGCTGCTGGCTGCGGGCTATCACGTGGGCCTTGCGACGTCGTCGCGCCTCGTTACGGCCGAGCGCAACCTTAAGATGGTTGGCCTCTTTGACAAGTTTGAAACGGTGACCTGCGGCGAGGACGTCGTGCACGGCAAGCCCGACCCCGAGATGTATCTGCTCGCCTGCGAGCGCGCGGGCTTTGCCCCCGAGGAGTGCGCCGTGGTCGAGGACTCTCGCAACGGCTGCGTCTCGGGCATCACGGCCGGCTGCCACGTCTTTGCCGTTCCCGACATCGTGCCGCTGCCGCAGGACGTGGTGGATGGCTGCGAGGTCGTGCTCGATACGCTGTTCGACCTGACGGCGGCGGTCAAGGCCGTGCTCTAGACAATTGCGGTGTTGAAACGAGCAATTACCCACGTTTGCGCTTAAGCAAAAGGGGCCCGGCAATGGTCGGGCCCCTTTTGCTTAAGCGGCGACTTGGCATACTTGCGCGCGTGCTATAGATACGCGCCCAGGTTGATGGCGGTGGCTTCGGCGTGGTTGCTTGCCTGGGTGCTGGCGCGTTCCAGCAGGAACGGCCGCACGAGTTCTTGGCGGTTGATGTCCTCGATGGCTGTGACCGCGGTGACGGTGCGCGCTGCAGAGCCGATGCGGACGTGCTTGGTCTTTGCCGGCGCCTTGTTCTCGATTTGCTCCATGAGCAATTGAACACCCTTGCGGCCAATTTCGTAGCCCGGCGGCGCCACGGTGGTAAGGGGGACCGACCCGCTCCAGGCAAGTGGGTTGCCGTCGCAGCCGGCCACGCGGACCTGCTCGGGGACGGAGATGCCTTTGTCTATCAGCGCCGAGATAACGCCCGACGCCAGTACGTCGGTCAGGCCGATGACAAAATCGGGGCGCTCGTCCGCGGGGCGCTCGGCGATTTGGGCACCGATGCCGTAGCCGTCGGCAGCGGTATTCCATTCGCCGGCGTCGATGACTTCGATCTTGATATCGGGGTGCAGGGCAAGGGCCTTGTGAATGCCAAGCACGCGTAGGGTGAGCTGCATAAATGCTGCTCTGCCCACGACGGTGATATGGCGCGCGCCACGGGCAACGGCGAGTTCGGCGATGATGCGACCTTGGGCTTCGTTATCGGCAGCCACGTAGTGGCCGGGCTCGGAACAGTGGATGTCCAGATGGACGATCGGCACGGGCATCTTGGTCATAGCGGGGTGCCAGTCGGGGGACGCCATGGGCTGAACCATGACGCCGGACATCTGCGTGCCCATAAAGTAGCGCAGGTAATGGTCCTGGAGAACGCCGTCGTTATCGGCGTTGGCGATGAGCAAGTCATAGCCGTGCTTGCGTGCCTCGTTGTGGGCACCGCTGGCAATCTGGAGCGAAAAGCCGTGATCGAGACGGGGGAGGACCAGGCCAAAGGACTTGGTGGTGCCGCCTGCGAGCTGACGGGCACTTTGGTTGGGCAGGTAGCCAAGGCGATTGATGGTCTCGTTGATGAGCTTGAGGGTCTCGGGGCGCAGCTTTTCGGGATGGTTGAGCGCGTTGGAAACCGTGCCCAACGAAACCCCGGCCTCGCGCGCGACGTCGCTAATTTTTACCTTTGCCATAGCGGTCCCTTTGATGCGTTTCAAGTACAAGCCAGATTGTAGCATCCCAAACCTACCAAAAAGGGACAGGTTTATTTTGGCAGGTTTTATCTGGGCAAACGCCGTTGCCAGCGCGGCCACCAGAAAGGTGCCTGTCCCCATTGTGGTGGTTTGGACCGGCTGGGCATGTGTGCATCGGGTGGTATCTAAGTTGAGATACCACTTCTGGTATATCAGCTTGCGCTTGCGTGAGTACAATACTCGAACGTTAT
>CABSMN010000212.1 GCA_902478765.1 uncultured Collinsella sp. | reverse complement strand
GTCACATTCCCGGAAAGCCTGTTTGGCGCAGGGCCTCGTAGAGGACGATAGCAGCGCTGTTGGAGAGGTTGAGTGCGCTGATGCGGTAGTCGTCCGGGTCGACGAAGTTGCCGCAGATATCCTGTTGAAGGATGGCTTTGTGGCTGTCCTCGGTATGTCCGAGCGATTCCTCGTGGGCTTCCCAGGCCTCGGCGTTGTCAAGCGAATCGCAATCGCGCAACATGGGGATGCGTTCGCAGCGCTCGGGCGCCGCGGCAAGCAGCGGCTCGGGAATCCCCGAGCTCTCGCTGCCAAAGACCAAGTAGTCGCCATCGCGGTAGGTACTCTGCGCATAGGTGCGGCGTGCCTTTTTGGTCAGCAGATGCAGGCGCTCGTCGGCGGGGGAGAGGCCGCTGCGTGCAAGGAAATCCTCCCAGCCGGCATAGGTCGCCACGTCCAAGTTTTGCCAGTAGCCCAGGCCGGCGCGACGTACCGTCTTGTCATCGAGCGAAAAGCCCAGCGGCTCCACCAGATGTAGGCGGGCGCCGGTGACCACGCAGGTACGGCCGATATTGCCCGTATTGGCCGGAATCTCGGGCGCATACAGCACAATGTTGAACATGAATCTCCTTGGCTCAGAACGAAAAACCACCACGAAGGGGACAAGCACCTTCGTGGTGGTTTGGCGGTTACGTAGGCGGAAAAATGCCCGCTTGGATAAACCTAGGCGCGGTGCCAGTCGGTCAGGCAGGCATCGAGGGAGGCGATGAGCGCATCCTTGTCCATGTGACGGCCGATGATGCACAGGCTCGTCATGCGGTCGCCCGTCTCGTCGTCCCAAATCTGCATGATCTCAGGGTTCTCGTCGATGATCTTCTGCTTCTCGCCCTCGGGCGCCGAGTCGACAAACAGGCCGTTCTCCATCAGACGCATCTGGTGGCCGGCCTGCTCAAACATGTAGCACATGTCCGGATCGCCGGTCTGCCACAGCGGACCCTTGACGCGGATGACCTCGTCGGGCCACTCCTGCTCAACAAAATCGGTGAACTTCTGCAGGTCAAACGGCTTGCGGCGCGAGTACACAAAGGTCTCGATGTCGTACTCGAGCACCTCGGGGTCGTCGTGCTCCTCGGGATGCTCCATGGCCTCGATCCAAGCGGCGGAGTTGTAGGCGCGCATAAAGTCGAAGCGGTCGGTGTCGAGCAGCTCCTCCATGGGAACCTCGCCGTTTTGCGCCTCGACGATCACGGCGTCCTTCTGCAGGCTGCGCACGATGGCCTTGAGCTCGGCGATCTGCTCAGGCGTCACGGTGTCGGTCTTGTTGAGGATCAGCGTGGAGCAGAATTCAATCTGCTGGATGAGCAGGCTTTCGATGTCGTCCTCGTCGATATCCTCAGCCAGCAGGTCGCGACCGCCGTTGAACTCGTCGTACATGCGGGCACAGTCGACCACGGCCACGATGTTATCGAGCGCGAGCTTGGGCTCGCCGCCTACCTTGGCCTCGTCGCAGAAGCTCGAGATGGTGTAGGCGATGGGGATGGGCTCGCAAATGCCCGATGCCTCGATGATGATGTAGTCGAACTTGCCCGAATCGGCGATGCCCTGCAGCTGGTTGGCCAGGTCATCCGAAAGCGTACAGCAGATGCAGCCGTTGGTGAGCGGGATGAGGTCGTCGGTCTCGGAAAGGCCGCCGTCGGCGATGAGGCTGGCGTCGACGTTGATCTCGCCGATATCGTTGACGATCACGGCGGCGCGGATGCCGCCGTCGTTAGCGAGGATGTGGTTGAGCAGCGTGGTCTTGCCGGCACCGAGGTATCCGGTAAGCATGATGATCTTCACGGGTTTGTTGGGCATGTGCCCTCCTTTGTTAGACATGGCTTACAGTTGAATCTTATGCCAAACGCCTGCTCTTATACCCACGCGCCGGCAAATAACACAGGCTACTCCCAGGCTCCCCATACATCGGGGCAATAACCGACGGTGGCCTTTTTGCCGTTGCGCACGATGGGCTCGGCTAGAACCTGCTGGTTCTCGAGCAACTTGTCGAAGCGCTGGCTAGGGGTGAGGTGCTGGATGAGCGCGAGCGTCTCCTCGTCCTTGGCCTTGGGGTTGAGCAGCTTGTCGATGCCGCCGACCGCCTGCATCACGCTCGTGAGCTCGCCTTTGCTCATCTCCTTTTCCTTAAGGTCGATAAACTGCACCTTGATGCGGCGCTCCTTAAAATAGCGCTGGGCCTTCTTGGTATCGAAGGACTTCTTGGTGCCAAAAATCTGGATATTCATGTTCCGCCGTTCTAACGAATGAAGTTGGTCCTGGCGCGATCGGCCTCGGGGGCTTCGATGCCGGCAGCCTTGCCCGCCTCGATGCAACGCAGGAGCCAGACCATGTTTTTGCCGATGTTTCGCATGGTGGCCAGACCCTCGGCATCTCCATCGGCCTCGCCGGGCACGCAGCCAAACACGTTGTTCCAGTACGTGGACGCTACCACAGGCATCTGGTTGATGGTGAAGTACTTATTGAGCACGTCGAAGGTCGTCGACGTACCGCCGCGACGGGCGACGGCGACGGCAGCGCCCGGCTTGTGTGCAATAGCTTTGCTACCGGCATAGAATACGCGATCGAGTGCCGAGAGAATGCGGCCGCTGGGGTGCGCGTAGTAGACAGGCGAGCCAAAGACAAAGCCGTCGGCCTGTTCGGCGGCAGCGATCAGCTCGTTGACCACGTCGTCGTCAAAGGTGCAGCGACCGCCCAGCTTGCCACACTGGCCGCAACCGATGCAATCGCGAATAGGCTTGGCGCCCAGCTGAAACATCTCGGTATCGATGCCCTCGACGTTGAGCTGCTCGGCGACCTCGGCGAGTGCGCGGGCCGTGTTGCCGTTTGCCTTGGGGCTGCCATTGACCAAAAGAACCTTCATCACAAACTCCCTCTGCTGTCGGTGACTTCTGCAGAGGATTATCGCACGAGCGGGCAGATGGCGTGGGGCACGATGCCGGCCCCGAGGGCCCACGGCAGGCACGCTCACCAGGTACGAGCGGGATACGGTCCAGAGGATGTTGGAGTGCGGGGCCTCGTGCGAGCAGATTGTAAGGGGTCTGGGCGGGTCGCCCTCGATGGCGAGCTTTGAGGCCTTGGAAGGCGGGCTGCTGCGGCGGCTATGGTTTATACTAAGGCGGTTGCTATCGAGTAATTCATACTTGGTTTGATTCGATTGTGAATGCGTAACTAGGATGGAAAGCAAAGGAAACTCTATGGAAACAGAGGATGCTGTTTGCTTGATGACTTCGATTGCCTTGATTGTCCTTTCAATCCAATACTGAAGAGGAAGATGGCTCTGCTCAATTGCTGGATATGATGTCACAAAAAGGGAGAGCGAGATTGATATACGCCCT
>CABSMN010000211.1 GCA_902478765.1 uncultured Collinsella sp. | reverse complement strand
CAAATCGTCGGCATCGCCTTTGACGAACAGCGCATCGACCACGTCCCCACCGACGTCCACGACCTGCCGCTGCCCAACATCGTCAGCGCCTAAATGTCGTTGTATCGCACCCGCAAGATAAGCGTGGAAAAACTCCCACTTTGGGACTGTTCGGGGGCAAAAAACGGGAGATTATCCACGCTCATTATTCAAACGTCCGATAATCCACGCTCGTATGTCTGAAAATCCACGCTCAATCAACGCGCGTCCAGATTTCCGCGCTCGTGTGTCCGATTATCCACGCTCGTGCAGCTTAACGCCCCGCAACCGCCTCAACATGCACGCGGCACGCCGGCAACTTTGAGCTTGCGATCGAGCTTTGCCGGATCCCTCAGATCATCCCAGCACAAGCGCACGATCCTGCAGTTATCAAGCAGCGAAAGCCTCGACTCGCGCTGGCGCTCATCAAACTGCGCCTTTGCGAGCTTGCCCTCCTCCGCTGCCTTCTCGCTTTTAACGAATCCGTCAAATTCCCCGATGATCAGCCGATCTTCCACGCGCCACAAGTAGTCGACGCGATACGGCCGTCCCGGCTCAACCGGGTCGAACAGCTCAATTTGCAGCTCCGGCGTCTGCCAGCCGCGCTCGATCATCAGGGCGCGCGCCTTGGACTCGCCGCCGCTTTCCGACAAGCCATCGGCATACTGCGCAACTCTGCGCGCCGTCACCACGCCGCGACGATTCAGGCCAAGCTCATTAATCGTCGCAATGAGATGCTCCTTAGACATAAGTTGCTCGTAAAGCACCGAGTCCGCAATGATCAGGCCCTCGACAAACGACGCATCAACCAGGCAATCTGTTATCGTCTGGTCGATATCGGTCACGGCAATATCCATCTCGCTGGTCCGCGTACGTCGAATATAGCGATGGCGAACGATCTTAGAGCCCGGCGTCGTCGACTGCGCCGGCGTCACGGCGATATGGACGCGCGTCAAATTGGCATACGAAACCGAGAGACCATAAACAACTGCCGCCGTATAGGAGCAGAACGTCCAGTCGGGATGCTTTTGCGCGAGCGCCCGCACCCGGTGCAGATAGCGCTGCCGAAACTTGAGCTCGGACCAATATTCCGGACGCGCATACAGCCCCGGCATAACCACCTCGAGGCTCCCCATCGCCACCCGCCGCCCAATCTGTTTTGCTTCCGCCGCTGTGCGCGCGTACACGCAACTCATCTGTTGCTCGCATGCTTTGATATGGCTCTCGAGCCGTTGATTCGCCGTCGCGTTTCCCATGTCGCCTCCCAGCTCTTGGAATGGCGCAAACGTACCAGACGGTTTCATGCGAAGTCTGACCAAATGCCGACCAAAAGCTGGCCAAATGCTTGACAGTTTTAGCCGTTTTCGGCCGATAGCTTATTTCCGCAGGTAGAACGATTGCCAAGAGGTCCCTGTCTCCACAGTTAGAGGCCTTTATTCCATATGTTTCTCGAAAAGAAAATATGCTGCAGTTCGAAACTACCTATTTTGCGACGTTACCTACACGCGCTCGACGCGTGGCAAGCCACCGGCTCGGTATATGCCGAAAAAATGAGAGTGGATAATCTCCCGTTTTGAGCTCCTTATCGAGCCAAAAGTGGGAGATTATCCACTCTCATTGAACAGGCGTCTGAAAATCCACTCTCGTGTGTCCGATTTTCCACGCTCGTCACGTGCCACGGCAACAGCCACGGCCTCGCAGCCGCCTAGTGCTCCTCGCCGGCTCGGGCCAGGTCGTAGGGCGTGGTCTGGTAGACGTAGTAGTTGAGCCAGTTGGTGTAGAGCAGCTGAGCCTGGCTGCGCCAGACGTTGCGCGGCTCGGCCGTGGGGTCGTCACCCGGGAAATAGTTCGCCGGCACCTCCGGGTTGAGCCCGCGCTTCACGTCGCGCTCGTACTCCAGGCGCAACGTGTCGGTGTCATACTCGGGATGGCCAAAGACAAAGAAGCGGCGGCTGTCGGTCGACTTGACGATGTACAGGCCCACCTCGTCGGACACGGCCACGACCTCCAGCTGCGGCTCGGCCTCCACGTCCTCGCGGCGCACGTCGGTGTTACGCGAATGCACGGCATAGAAGCGGTCATCGAAGCCGCGAACCAGCGGGCTCTGCGGCTTCACCAGATGATGCTCAAACACTCCACTCGCCTTGGCCGGCAAGTCATACTTCTGAATGCCGTAGTGGTGGTACAGGCCCGCCTGCGCGCCCCAGCAAATGTGCAGCGTGGAGTGCACGTGCGTGGTGGACCAGTCCATGATCTGGCAGAGCTCGGGCCAGTAGTCGACCTCTTCGAACGGCATCTGCTCCACCGGCGCGCCCGTGATGATCAGGCCGTCGTAGTGGATGTCGCGGATGTCGTCGAACGTGCGGTAAAACGTCTCCAGGTGGCCGGCGCTCACGTGCGTGGCCTCGTGCGTCTTGGTGCGCAGCAGGTCCACCTCCACCTGCAGCGGCGTGTTGGAGAGCTTGCGCATGATTTGCGTCTCGGTGGCGATCTTGGTGGGCATGAGGTTGAGGATGAGCACGCGCAGCGGACGGATGTCCTGGTGCAGCGCGCGGTACTCGGTCATGACAAAGATGTTCTCGCTCTCGAGCTGCGCGGCGGCAGGGAGGGCGTCGGGAATACGAATGGGCATGGATGCTCCTTACGAGTCAGTTGCAGCTATGGTACAACGACCGGCCCCATCCGCGCGAGCGCATCGCCCAGCGATGCCGCCAACGGCCCAAAACGCCCCAAAAGTAGAAATTAAGGCATGTCTCTAAAATCTGCTGCACTTTAGCCTAGCAAAGTAACGGCAGGACGCTACAATGTTTCAACGCGAAAAACTCGGCCGAAAGGATACTCATATGTACCAGACGCGTAAGATCGGTGTGGTCGGCCAGGGCCACGTAGGAGCACATGTCGCCAACAGCCTGCTTATGCAGGGCATTGCCGATGAGCTGTACCTGTGCGATATCAACGAGGCCAAGGTGACGTCCGAGGTCCAGGACCTGCGCGACTCCCTTTCGTTTGTCCCGTATAACACTAAGATCGTCAACTGCTACGACCACTACGAGGAGCTGGCCTGCTGCGACGTCATCGTCAACGCCGCCGGTAAGGTCGCACTGGCCGCCGGTAACCGCGACGGTGAGCTGTTCTTTACCACCGACGCCGCCCGCACCTTTGCCAAGCGCATCGTCGACGCCGGCTTTGACGGCATCTTCGTGAGCATCTCCAACCCCTGCGACGTCGTGTGCACCGAGCTGTGGCACCTGACCGGCTACGATCCCAAGAAGATCATCGGCTCGGGCTGTGGCCTGGATTCCGCCCGTCTGCGCACCGAGATCTCCAAGAAGGTCGGCGTGAGCCCCAAGTCC
>CABSMN010000210.1 GCA_902478765.1 uncultured Collinsella sp. | reverse complement strand
GCCGACCTCGGTGCCGGGGATCTTGGCCGTAAAGCCCGTCACAAAGTGATACATGGCGGCGTCGGCCGTCAGGCGCGAGATGGGCGGCAGCACGCCAAAGGCGTCGCAGGTCAAAAACAGCACGACGCTCGGAGTGGTGCCCATACCCTTGGTCCACGCGTTGGGAATGTGCTCCACAGGGTAGGCCACGCGCGTGTTGTGCGTGACCGAGACGTCATCGTAGTTGGGCTTGCGGCTCTCGTCGAGCACCACGTTTTCGCAGATCGCGCCAAAGCGGACGGCGTTGAAGATCTCAGGCTCGTGGAACGCGTCCAGGCCCTCGCATTTGGCGTAGCAGCCACCCTCGATGTTGAAGATGCCCATGTCGGACCAACCGTGCTCGTCGTCGCCGATCAGTAGGCGCGTGGGGTTGGCCGAAAGCGTGGTCTTGCCGGTGCCAGACAGGCCAAAGAACACGGCGGTCTCGTGCGTGACAGGATCCATGCTGGCCGAGCAGTGCATGGGCAGCACGTCGTCCTCTACGGGCAGCAGGTAGTTCATGACGCTGAAGATGGACTTTTTGATCTCACCGGAGTAACCGGTGCCGGCAACCAGAATCACGCGCTCCTGGAAGTTGATGACCACGGCGGCGCTGGAGTTGAGGCCCTTAATGGCGGGATCGCACTGGTAGCCGGGAGCGGCGAGCACGCAAAAGTCCGGCTCACCGGTGCGCGCAATTTCGCGAGCGAGCGGGCGAGCGAGCATCTGCTTAATAAAGAGCGCCTGGCTGGCACGCTCGCAGGCGACAAGCAGACGACGCGTATGGTTGCGGTCGGCACCGGCCATACCGCGAGTGACGAACACGTCGCGCTCGTTGAGATAGTCGACAATGCCGGCCTTGATGGCCTCGTAGCTCTCGACAGACAGCGGGCGGTTGACGGCACCCCAGGCAATCTTGTCGTGAACATCGGGGGTGTCAACGATAAAGCGGTCATTAGGCGAGCGGCCAGTGCGCTCCCCCGTCTCGATCACCAGCGCGCCGTTGGAGGCCATACGACCTTCGTTGCGACGAATGGCGTGCTCGACGAGCTCGGCTGCCGGCAGGTCGACCAGCAGGCGGGGCTGGTTCTCGGCAGGATCTTCGACCAGCGTAATGCCAAAGTTGGACAGAACTTCTGCAGGGGTAACACCTGGCATGGGGCCTCCTTTAAAAGCGCGACACGTGGACGAGGCGCGCACTTTACTCACGTAAAGCCCGTTGTACCCGATATGCAAAAACGTTTTTGCGGCAACGGCGAAGCGCCCGCCCAACGGTCAAAAATCGCACGCAAGCGGCCTAGTCGTTAGGGACACTCTTGAACAGGCAACAACCAAGGAGCGACCCCGGATGCCGGCACTTAGGGACGTTCCCAAAGTGCCGGCACATAAGGAACGTCCCCAAATGCCGTCTACTGAATGGCGCCGCCGAAATTATCGAACAACCTGTTCAAAAACACGAACGAACACCGTCGCGTCTATACTAGAGCGTAGCAATAGAAAGGACTCCGCTTTGAGCATCACGCCCATCGATAGCATTCGCCGCGCCATCGCCCGCCGCAATGGCGTCGCCGACCCCACCGTATCGGACGGGGCGCACGGGCAGGGCGGACGCATCGAGAACGGCCTGTTCCCCGCATCGCACACCGCCGAGGAGCTCGCACGAATCCAAGAGCTAAGCCAGCGTAACGCCGGCGGTCCCGACAGCAGCCAGGTCACACGCCGTCGCCGCGAGCGCGATCGCCAGCCCGGCCCCATCCACCGCATGGTCAATGCCTGGTGGAACCGCCTGCTCGGAGCCGTCTACGGCGGCGGCTTCTCCACGCAAGAAGCCGAGTACGAAGATCACGCCACCCGTCGCGACTACCTTTGGAATACCCTGGGCACCGCCGTGTGGGGCATGGCGTTTCCGTTGCTCACCATCGTGTCCACACAGCTCGTGGGCGCCGAGGAGGCTGGCAAATTCTCCATCGCCTTTGTCACCGGCACGCTCATCATGATCGCGTGCAACTACGGCGTGCGCAATTTCCAGGTCTCGGACATCGACGAAAAGACGTCCTTTGCCTCTTACCAGCTCAACCGCTGGATCTGCGGAGCGCTCGCGCTGGCATGCGGCCTGGTATACAGCAGCGCCCGCGGCTACGATGCGCAGATGGCCACAATCGGCCTGGGCGTCTACCTGTATAAGGTGATCGACGGCATTGCCGACGTGTACGAGGGCCGCCTGCAGCAGGCCGACAAACTCTACCTGGCCGGCATGAGCCAAACGCTACGATCCGTCGGCGTCATCGCGGTCTTTAGCGTGGCACTGTTCCTCACGCGCAGCATGCCCATCGCCGCCATGGCCATGGGTGTTACCGCGATCGCCTCGCTCGTGCTGGTCACCGCGCCGCTCGCCCTGCTCGAAACCGAAAAATCGCGCCGCGTGAGCCTGCGCGAGGTCGGTCACCTGTTTATCCAGTGCGCCCCGCTCTTTGGTGCGCTGTTCCTGTTCAACCTAATCGAGAGCATGCCCAAGTTCGTGATGGAAGGCACGCTGGCCTACAAGTATCAGCTGTACTTTAATGCCCTGTTCTTTCCAGCGCAGGCCATTTTGTTGAGCATCGGATTTGTCTATAAACCGCAGCTTCTGCGTCTGTCGAGCATTTGGACGAATCCGCGCAAGCGTCGCCGCTTTGACCTGATTATTGTTGCCGTTATGGCACTGATCGTGGTCATCACCAGCGTGTGCGCCGCATTTATGGCAGGTCCCGGTATTCCCCTCATGAGCTTTATGTACGGCCTTGACTTTGAGCGCTACCGTACGCTGGCACTGCTGATGGTTGTCGCCGGCGGCGTCACCGCGGCCATCGACTTTATCTACGCCATCATCACGGTGCTGCGCCATGCCGGCGACGTCACCAAAATCTACCTGATCTGCTTCGCCGTAAGCGTAGTGCTGCCGGTGATCCTGATCAACCTGCTGGGTCTGATGGGCGCCGTGGTGAGCTACCTAGCCATCATGGCCCTACTCCTGGTGCTGCTGATTATCGAATACGCCACATTCGCCAGCGCATAGAACGCGACCGCAACCCGTACGGCGCCTAATTCGAATCAATTTGAAGAAAAGAAACGTCGATGTTTTGGCACCGACAGCGAGCAGTCTCAAAGTGCCCCAGGTTGGCGCGAAAGAGGAGCGACGCGTACTTCCGTACGCGAGCGACGGTTTGAGCGACAAGATGGGGTGCTTCGGGGCTGCGCAGCGTCAACGTGACCGCCGTTCGGTAGAACGGCGGAACAAGGTTATTCCCCGGGGCGAATATTCGCGTAGAACTCCGCCCCATCATCGAGCCGCAGGATGCCCACGCGGCCGAACTCGGAGCCGGTGGCGGCAGCGCAGTCGATGTC
>CABSMN010000209.1 GCA_902478765.1 uncultured Collinsella sp. | reverse complement strand
GGCGTCGCCATCGGCCTGGCTCGGATCGTAGAGGTTCAGGGCAGCCACATACATGGCGGCAGCGGTGACCAGGTCGTCCTTGTAGGTGACCTCGTTGGGAGCGTGAGCCTGAGACTCGGCACCCGGGCCGAAGCCGACGCAGGGGATGCCATAGCGGCCCTGGATGGAAACGCAGTTCGTGGAGAAGGTCCACTTGTCGCACAGCGGGCGACCGGTGCGCTTGTCCATGCTGGGCTCGCAGCCGATGCGCTCGTCACCGAACATGGCCTTGTGGGCGTCGACGAGGGCCTTGACGTGCGGAGCGGTCTCCTTGTTGATCCACGTGGGGAAGTAAGCCTCGGTCTCGTAGACCTCGCCGGTCCAGGACGGACGGTCGTACATGTACATGGAGACCTTCACGTCGTCGCCGTACTTCTTGGCGGCCGGCAGGTTACGGATCTCGTCCAGGCAGGACTCCCAGGTCTCACCGGCGGTCATGCGACGGTCGATGGAGATGGCGCAGGAGTCAGCGACAGCGCAACGGCTGGGGCTGGTGTAGAAGATTTGGCTGACGGTGCAGGTGCCGCGGCCCAGGAAGCGGGCGTCCTCGAAGTGCTCGGGGTTGTACTTGGGGTCGAGCATCTTGACGAGGCCCTTGATGTCGGTCGACTCGTCACAGCCGTTGTTGTTGAGGGCGCGGACGTCGGCGATGATGTCGGCCATCTTGTAGATGGCGTTGTCGCCGCGGTCGGGAGCGGAGCCGTGGCAGGAGGTGCCGTGAACGTCGACGCGGATCTCCATGCGGCCGCGGTGACCGCGATAGATGCCGCCGTCGGTGGGCTCGGTGGAAATGACGAACTCGGGCTTAATGCCGTCCTTGTTGTAGATGTACTGCCAGCACATGCCGTCGCAGTCCTCTTCCTGGACGGTGCCGACGACCATGATCTTGTAGCCCTCGGGGATGAGGCCCATGTCCTTCATCATCTTGGCAGCATAGGTAGCAGAAGCCATGCCGCCCTCCTGGTCAGAGCCGCCGCGGCCGTAGATGATCTCGTCGGTCTCGTAGCCCTCATAGGGATCGGCATCCCAGTTCTCGATGTTGCCGATGCCGACGGTGTCGATGTGGGAGTCGATGGCGATGATCTTGTCGCCCTCGCCCATAAAGCCCATAACGTTGCCCAGGCCGTCGACCTTGACCTCGTCATAGCCAAGGCTCTCCATCTCGGCCTTGATGCAGGCAACAACCTCACCCTCCTCGCAGGACTCAGAGGGGTGAGAGATCATAGCGCGCAGGAAGCGAGCCATATCAGCACGATGAGACTCAGCCGCAGCCTTGATAGCGTCGAAATCGAGTTCTTTAGTCATAACAGTCAACCTTTCTACAAGGGTTTACCTACAGGTAGATATTTCAGATAGATCACTTGTGCCAAGCAGCGTGAGGTCGAGCACCCGGCAAGCGAGTAAACGTAGGGTGGCGGAGCATATGTTTGCTCCGTCGCGAGTTCCGCACGCAAAGGAAAGCACTTAATGTGCTTTCCGTCTTGCGCAGGACTGTTCGAGCAGCGGAGTAAACACATGCTCCGCCACCCGGACAGGTCAGACCCGCTAGCAGGTCGGATACTCGCCCTCCCAGACGATGCGACGGTACTGATCCGGGTCCGTGTCACCTTCCGTGGAGAAGCAGAGCACGGAGCTCGTCTTGTCCAGGCCGATGAGCTCCTTGAGCTCGGCGTACTCGGGATCGAGCATGAGAGTCTCGACCAGACCGGTGGTCACAGCGCCGGACTCGCCAGAGATGACGCGCGGGTCGCCCTTCTCGGGAGCGCCCAGAGTGCGCATGCCGCGAGCGGTGACCCAGTCGGGGCAGGACACGAAGGCGGTGGTGTGGTTGCGCAGGATATCCCAGCCCAGAATGTTGGGCTCGCCGCAGCACAGGCCGGCCATGATGGAGGGCATGTCGCCGTCCACGATGCGCGGGTCGCCGTCGCCGGCGGCAGCGCCCTTGTACAGGCAGGCGGCAGGCGCGCACTCGACCACGACGAAGGTGGGCGGGTTATCGGGATACAGGTTGGTGAAGTAGCCCACCACGGCGCCGGCGAGCGAACCCACGCCAGCCTGGACAAACACGTGCGTCGGGCGGTTGATGGCCATCTCGCGCAGCTGCTCGGCAGCCTCGGAAGCCATGGTGCCATAGCCCTCCATGATCCAGGACGGGATCTTCTCGTAGCCCTCCCAGGCGGTGTCCTGAACGATGACGCCGCGCTCGCAGGCATCGGCCTCGGCGGCGGCCATGCGCACGCACTCGTCGTAGTTGACCTCTTCGATGGTCACCGTGGCGCCCTCGGCGGCGATGTTATCGAAGCGGGGCTTGGTGGAACCCTTGGGCATGTGCACGACGGCCTTCTGGCCCAGCTTGTTGGCAGCCCATGCCACGCCGCGGCCATGGTTGCCGTCGGTGGCGGTAAAGAAGGTGGCCTGGCCAAAGTCCTTGGCAAGCTGATCGGAGGTCAGGTAATCGAAGGTGCACTCGGCAACGTCCTTGCCGGTCTCGTCGGCAATGTAGTTGGCCATGGCAAACGAACCGCCCAGAACCTTAAAGGCGTTGAGGCCAAAGCGATAGCTCTCGTCCTTAACGCACAAGTTGGACAGGCCCAAGCGCGCGGCCTGGCCATCCAGGCGGGCAAGCGGAGTGACGGTGTACTGGGGGAACGACTGGTGGAAGGCGCGGGCCTTCTTCACGTGGTCGAGGCTCATGATTCCCAAGTGCTTGTCATCGCTCTTGGGCATCGTGTTGCCCGCCCACTGGATCTTATCGGCCATACGGTGAACTCCTTAAGTTCTCTCTTGCCGGCCCCCGCATACGCGTTTCAGCCCATTCCCATTCATGCGACTGAACTTTTATGTGGATGCCAAACAAAAAGTTTGTTAGCACTGTTCTATCACACTTTTTGATTGGAAAACCTAACAAATTGTTTGTTGCCGTAATCGGTACCTTTTCGCCGCCGAACGGTCACATAGCACAGCGACGCTTTCGTTATTTGCGAACAAGTGGGGTTTATGGCACAGTGAGCCCAAACTAATTTTTAGGAAGGCACCCATGACCCCCGCACAGATTGAGTTCTACAAGCGCCTTGCACACGGCCTGGCGCTCCAATTTGGCCCCAACTGCGAAATCGTCGTCCACGATCTGGAGACCGATGACGTGGACCACTCCATCGTAGTGATCGAAAACGGCCACGTCAGCGGGCGCAAACTGGGTGACGGCCCCAGCCATATTGTGCTTGAATCTATGCACGAGGGCACCGCCGACGTGCACGACCGCGAGCCGTACCTCACCAAAACCGCCGATGGCAAGCAGCTCAAATCGTCGACGATCTTTATCCGCAACGACGAGGGCAAGCCCGTCGGCATTTTGGGCATCAAC
>CABSMN010000208.1 GCA_902478765.1 uncultured Collinsella sp. | reverse complement strand
GTGGGCTCGGAGATGTGTATAAGAGACAGACTGCTAGAAAACCGCCGCGAGGGAAAGTAGCTCCCTCGCGGCGGTTTTTGGCGTTTACCCAGATAAAACCTGCCAAAATAAACCTGTCCCTTTTTGGCAGGTTATCGCTTCCAAAAGTGGAGGATGAGCGTCGTGCGGTTTTGCTGTTCGGTTTTGACCAGGATGTTGTGGATGTGGGTCTTGACGGTGCCCACGGCAAGGAATAGCTCGTCAGCGATCTCTTGGTTCGATTTGCCCAGTACGACCAGACGCATAACTTCGGTCTCACGGTTGGAGAGCTTGTAGGCGTTGCGATAGAAGGGCATCTGCTCTTCGATGTGTCGATCAAGATCGCTGACGTTCTTTTCCTCGGGCGCCTCCTGCATGCGGATTGAAAGCACGTGGTAGGAGTAGATGATCAGCAGAATCGCAAAGTAGCAGGCAAAGACGTTTTCGCTAAAGTTGCGCTCGGACAGATATAGTTGCAGCCAAGAGGGCGCCAGACTCATGGGGACAATCAGAATGTTGTAGAAATCCTCGGCAACGATGCAACCGACCAGAATAGCGCCGATAATCAGGTGCTTTCGTTGGTTGTTAACGCGTGCCTTCAGCTCGACTTGTGTGCTCTTGCGTGCCGTCCAAAAGATATATAGCCCCACGAAAACAAGGAATACCTGACGCATCGTGTAGTAGAGCCATTGATGAATGGGGCCGTAGGGGACAGCGACGATAATCAGCAGCTCGCTCAGCAAGAACGTTGCGACGGGAATGACAAACTGCTTTTTTGAATGCTTGTCGAGCAAATCCATGGCAATGAGCCAAATAAAAGCCTGCGAAGCGGTCGCCACAAAGGTCCGCAACACAGGCATGGTAATTGAGTAATAGTCGCTGGCTGGAAAACTCTGGTTTTGCAGCGTGTATTCAAAAAAGAAAATCTCGGTCATCTCGATGGCATAGCAGATAAATACGCCGCTGCCATAGATAAAGAAGCGTCGACGAGATGAGGCATAGGCGGCAAGCGAGAGCACCGCCGTCACAATACAGATCACGAGTATCGCTAGGGTATAGAAGAACATCAGGGTGTTCATCTGTCACCGTCCCATCTCATTTATTCTATGGCCGAGTTCTGTATACCTTGTGGGATATAGACGTCTCAACCCTTCGTTTCATTGTGGATTAGGCGCCGAGATACAGCATAGCCGTATACCGTTCGCGGTTCTAGATGGTAAACCCCCTGTAAGCTCTTGACCTGCGGGTTTATATTGGTTTAGAGGGGGTGTAACTCCGTGAACGGTCTTTAATCCCGAATAAACTAGGTAAAAATTGCATACGGGTGAATGATGGTCTTGTCAACACGAGGCGTGATGTTCGAGCGCCTCATAGTAATAGTCGGCAAGACCGGCGGAAAGGAAATCGACATGGCACTGCCTAAGGATTTCATCGACACCAACGACTTCACCAAAGAGCAGATCCTGGCTATCGAGGATCTTGGCCTGGCAATGAAGAAGGCCATCAAGGTTGACGGTTATTATCCGCACCTGCTCCGCAACAAGAGCCTTGGCATGATTTTCCAGCAGGTCTCCACCCGCACTCGTCTTTCCTTCGAGACCGCTATGACCGACCTCGGCGGCCATGCTCAGTTCTATGGCCCTGGCACCATCCAGCTCGGCGGTCACGAGTCCCTGGGCGACACCGCTCGCGTTATGGGCTCGCTGCTCGACATCATGATGGCTCGCGTTGACCGTCACAAGGACGTCGTCGGCCTCGCCGAGGGCTCCGCTGTGCCCGTCATCAACGGCATGTCCGAGTTCAACCATCCCACGCAGGAGATGGGCGACCTCATGACCATGCTCGAGAACCTCCCCGAGGGCAAGAAGATCGAGGACTGCACCCTGGCCTTCATCGGCGACGCCACCCAGGTCTGCGTCTCCCTCATGTTCATCGCCTCCAAGGTCGGCATGAAGTTCGTCCAGTTTGGACCTAAGGGCCACCAGATCCCCGACGGCGGTCTGCACGTTGGCACCGTCGAGGAGCGCGCCGAGTTCGGCAAGCAGATGATGGCCATCGCCGAGGAGAACTGCAAGGTCTCCGGCGGCTCTGTCGTCATCTCCGACGACATCGAGTGCATCAAGGGCGCCGACTTCATCTACACCGACGTGTGGTATGGCCTGTACGACGAGGAGGTCTCGGGCGAGAACTACATGGACGTGTTCTATCCCAAGTATCAGGTCACCATGGACATGATGAACTTCGCCGGCCCCAACTCCAAGTTCATGCACTGCCTGCCGGCCACCCGCAACGAGGAGGTCGTCGACGAGGTCATGGACGATCCCGAGCGCTCCCTGTGCTGGGTCGAGGCCGAGAACCGCAAGCACTCCATCCGTGCTCTCCTTGCCGCCCTGGGCAAGCGCACCCCGCTCAACGACGAGGGTGTCGAGTACTCCGCCAAGGCTGAGCTCCACGCCGCTCTCGAGGCTCTCGAGCAGCTCTAAGCCTCAAGGCTTCTAAAAGCACGTTTGCGGGCGGCGGATGCTCGTCTCCTGTCGCCCGCTCACCGAGGCCCAAGCAATTGCCTTAATACCTTAGGGCCTCGGATCTGTCCAAGACTGAGCGAAGGAGCTCATCATGAGCGACGGAAAGAAAAAGCTTTCCTTCTTGACGGTCATTTCGACCATCATCTGCGTCGTCTTCGTTTGCGAGGCCGCCGCTCCTGCTGCTGCCATTGGCAACCAGCAGTTCTTCTGGTGGATCTTCCTGATCCTGACCTTTCTGCTTCCCTACGGCATGGTTGTCGCCGAGCTCGGTACCACCTATGACGGCGAGGGCGGCATTTACGACTGGGTACGCGATGGCCTGGGCGACAAATGGGGCGCCCGCATCTCGTACTACTACTGGGTCAACTACCCGCTGTGGATCGCCTCGCTGGCCACCATGTTCCCCGATATTTTGGGCATGGTCTTTGGCGTCGAGTTCAACTTGATCGCCAAGATGGGTATCGATCTTGCCTTTGTGTGGATCGTCTACCTCATGGGCCGCTCCAAGGCGGCCGACTCCGAGTGGGTCCTTAACGGTGGCGCCATCATCAAGGTCGCCGTCGCCGTTATCGTTGGCGCTTTGGGCATTTGGTATGCCATGGAGAACGGTTTTGCGAACGACATGTCCGCTGCCACCTTCCTGCCCGAGCTCACCAACACCAACGCTCTCGGCTACCTGTCGATCATCATCTTTAACTTCATGGGCTTCGAGGTCATCTGCACCATGACCGACGACATGGCCGATCCCGCTCGCGATATCCCCAAGGCTATCATCGTCGGTGGCCTGTCCATCGCCGTGATCTACCTGTTCGCTGGCTTTGGCATCGGTGCTGCTGTGCCGGCCTGTCTCTTATACACATCTGACGCTGCCGACGA